>JAEZLG010000051.1 GCA_023435855.1 Bacillota bacterium
TGCAGGCACTCATTAAAAAGGTACAGCGCCATAACGGTGTTTTGGATGTGCCGCCCAATGTACGTCGCCTCGGGCCCAACATGTGTGTGCCCTACGGCAACATACTTTCAGACGTGGTGGTGCCAAACACCGTCACGAAGGCACTCCATGTGGAAAAGACATTTACGGCGGATATACGCGGCTTTTCCATCACAGAATACCCGGGGTATTCGACGCTAAAAAACCAGGTCAGCATGATCAAATCCTTCGATCGCCCGGTCATTTTGACGGATGACTTTTTCCACAACGGCGTACGCCTTTCGCGCGTTTCAACGCTTTTTAAAAACGCAGGGGTGGAGCTTTCCATGGTGGTTACGGGTGTACTTTCAGGCCGCGGCAAGGATGTAATGGACGCGCACGGCGGTGAGATCGACAGCGTGTACTTCGTGCCAAACCTACGTTACTGGTTCACAGAAAGCGTTATGTATCCGTTTTTTGGAGGAGACAGCGTGGCACGGGAAGTAAAAGGCGGTAGAAGCCATTTGACTTCCATCAATCTTATCTATCCGTATAAGGCGCCCGATTATTTGCGCGATTGTGAAGAGAGCGCGGTTTTTGCGCTTTCCCATGCGTCACTTGAAAGCGCATATGAGATACTACGCGCTTTAGAGACGGAGCATCAGTCTTACTTTGGGAGAAGCCTTACTTTGGCGCGGCTTGCGGAGGCTCTTAATAAACCGCGCCTCGTGGACCGCGGACATTTTCTTAAGTATGACAGGAGCGTTCACGCCTCCTCGTACATCAAGGACGATCTTGAGCAGATTGACAGGCTTAGGCAGGTTTAAACATAACTCAGGAGGTGAATGCATTTGAAGCTTACTTTTTATTCCTTTGAAGGTGCATGCATTGTGCCCGTGGGTGTTGAGCCGCCTAAAGGTGCACATGTAATGGAGCAGCCTTTTGTACCCGTGGTATTTATGGTAAACCGCGACCCTAAAAACAACAGGTCTTGGTTTTGTGTACGCGATATTGCCGAGGTGTTTGAGGAGGAAGGCCCCGGTTGTTTGAATGGTGCGGATTTACATATAGAAGTTCCTTTTATAAAGGACGCACAATATGCGCTCTTACATAAGCTCGTACATGAAAACGGTGCAGCGGTCATAAATATGGCATTTCCAAAGCATAAGGAAACGTTTAATACAAGGCTTATGTTCAAGGGAAAGAAGCATCGTGTGACTCTTGCGGGTCTCGGCGACGTGGGTGGTTCGCTTCTTCTTGGGCTTATGCTCCTTGGTGGGGAAGATATAGATGAGATCGGCATCTACGATAAGAGCTTTGAACGCATGATGCGCTATGAGCAGGAGATGAACCAGCTTTTACCGCTTCAAGAGAACGGGGAAATGCCTCGTGTAACGTGTATAAGCGACGAGAATGAACTTTTTTACGGCAGTGCATTTTTGTTCTGCGCCTCGCGCGGCGTACCAAACCCCGAAACTTGCAGCGACGTACGCATGGCGCAGCTTGAGAGCAACCGAGCGCTTGTTTTGCCTTATGCGCGCATGGCACGCGAGGTGAATTTTAATGGCTTGTTCGCCCAAATATCAGACCCTGTAGACATACTTTGCCGCGATGTTTTTTTACATAGCAACACAGATGAATTCGGCACTTACGATTGGATGGGGTTATTGCCCGAGCAGGTGCGCGGTTACGGCCTTGGGGTTATGAAAGCCCGCGCAATATATGCCGCACGAGTGCTGAAACGCGAAGCAGACTGTGCAAAGCTTCAAGTATACGGCCCGCACGGGAACGGGCTTGTGGCGGCAAACGATCCTTGCAACGCTTACGACGATGCGCTGTCAAAGGAGATTACCATAAATACCGTAAACGCCAATTTAAAGCTTCGTGAAACGGGGTATAAGCCCTATATCGCACCGGCCATATCCTCTGCATGCGTCAGCATACTTCGTACGCTTCGCGGCGCATGGCACGAGGCAGCTACTCCGCTTGGTGGGGTTTACATGGGCTGCCGCTCCCGTATTACCGAGCATGGCGTGGAGTTTGAGCGCTTCAAGTTACATAAAACGCTCTATATGAGGATTGAGGAAACGTACAATCAGCTAAAAACTATGGAGGTATAACATGCTCACGGTCGTGACCATCGGCCGCTCTGCAAGGCTTGATTTTGTGCTCGATGAAGCGCTCATAGGCGTTTCATGTAGCATGGTTTCCTCGTATGAGGCTATGGACACAGACCTTAAAAATAGGCGTATATTGTTTGCGCTTCATGTAGGCGCATACGGCATAGATGCTACTTTAGCTGAGTTTTTGCAATATCTAAGCAAAAACGAACATTCGCTTGACGGCGCATGCGGAGCGCTTATTACCGACGGGCAAGGCGATTTATATACAAAGGAGCTTTCGCGCGTGTTGCTGTTTAGCGCAAACCGCGCCGGCTGTATGTTCTTAGGTAAAGCGCTCACGGAAGCGACAGGCTCACTAAAAAACTTTGAAACACTGGCAAAGGTTACAAGTACGGATGTTTTAAGTGCCTATAAAAACGCTGCAAGAGAGCTTGTTGTACGCCTTAAGGATTTTTCACCGCCGAAAAAAGAGCGCCCGCGCATAGTAACGCTCCATTCCTCCGTGCGTGAAACCTCAAACACCTTAGCGCTTGGTTCTGAGCTTCAAAAACGGCTTTCACATTTTTGCGATATAGAAGAGATATCCTTGGGCGAGGGGCATGTGCGTGACTGCAGGGGATGTTCCTACACCATGTGTGCGCATTTTGCGGAGATGGACAGCTGCTTTTACGGTGCAACCATTTTTAAGGACATTTTTCCCGCGGTGCTCGAATGTGACGCACTCCTTTTGCTGTGCCCCAACTACAACGATGCGCTTGGGGCGAACATCACGGCATTTATCAACCGCCTGACGGCGCTTCTTACAAAAAATGCGCTTTATGATAAGGCGGTTTACGCGGTTGTGGTTTCAGGCTACAGCGGCGGGGACATCGTGGCGCGGCAGGTACTCGGGAGCTTTTGCTTGAACAAAACATTTTATCTTCCGCCTCGCTTTGCACTGCTTGAGACAGCCAACGATCCCGGTTCGGCTATGCGCCGCGAGGGTATAGAGCTTACGCTAAACGACTTTGCAAACAATATGCTTCTGCAGCTTAAAAAGTTATAAAGGACGGCGAATGAACTTGGAACAAAAGGGAAAAGCGAGAATCAAGGTCATGAAGGACGGCCCGTATCGTGTGACGGGCGGTATTCCTTTGAGCGAACAAATCATCACGCCGAACGGCGAGGGTTATGTGATGCAAGAGGGCGAAAAGCTCCCGCAAGCGGAAACATACTATCTTTGCCGCTGCGGCAAATCTAAAAAAGCGCCGTTTTGCGACGGCGCACACAGTATAATTAAGTTTGACGGCACAGAAAACGCATCGCGCAAAAGCTACATGGAACGCGCACGAAAGCTTACGGGCCCGGATCTCGATTTATATGACGATAACCGCTGTGCCTACGCACGCTTCTGCCACCGAGAAGGCGGTTCCGCTTGGTCGCTCACAAGAAGCTCGGACGACCCCGAAAATAAGGCGGAGGCGATCATTGCCGCAAAAGAATGCCCGACCGGCAGGCTTGTCGCCATGGAAAAAGACGGCACGGTGCACGAGATCGACTGCCCGCCATGCATACAGGTGGTGCAGGATCCTGAGGAAAAAGTGAGCTGCGGTCTTTTCGTTAAGGGCGGTGTAGAACTTGAAGCTGAAGACGGCTTTATCTACGAGCACAGCATGCGCTATGCGCTTTGTCGCTGCGGGCGCTCCCGCTCAAAACCTATGTGCGATGCCATGCATGTGCCCGTGGGCTTTAAGGATAAATAGTCAAAGTGTCATATCATAAAACGACCGCTAAAAAAAGATGAAGAAAAGCAGCACGGGGCGGATATGGAATCCGCCCCTACGACACACAAAGCAAATATACGTAAAACCCTCCGGCAATGAGCGGGGTTCGTGTCTTGCAAGCACCACGCAGTGGCCGTTTTAAGGGGGTTAGGGGTTTGTTAAGGGGCCGAAGGGGGGAAATCGGAATCCCCCCTGGCCCCTTAACGCTTATCGTTCTGTTTTCACAACATTTCTCAGACCTGCCATGACCGGGTTAGTGCACACATTTACAAAAACACTAAAACTCCTGCCGATCCGATTTGTTTACGAACTTACCGAACTTGTCGATCCACGCGAGCTTGGCAACGCCGGTAGGACCGTTTCTATTTTTGGCGAGAATAACTTCGGCGGTGTTGTCTGCAGTCTCATCGTACACGGCGGGCCTAAACAGCATCATAACCATATCCGCATCCTGCTCAATAGAACCGCTCTCCCTAAGGTCCGCCATATGCGGTCTGTGGTCAGGGCGGTTTTCGGGTCCGCGCGAAAGCTGCGAACCGAGTATGATGGGCACGTTAAGCTCGCGTGCGAGTATCTTTAGTGAGCGCGTCACCTCGGCAATCTCGTTCACGCGGTTGTCGCTTTTGCCGCTCGTCTGCATGAGCTGTAGGTAGTCAATTACCACCATATCTAGCCCCCGGCTTGATTTGAGCCTGCGGCATTTACTGCGAATTTCCGTGACATTCATGCCGCCGGTATCGTCTATGTAGATGCTTGCCTTAGAAAGCGGGTCGAGGGTGTTGGATATTTGCAATAGCTCCGAATCGCTGAGCCTGCCCGTTTTCACATTTTGCATATCTACACCCGCTTCGGAGCAAAGCATACGCATCACGAGCTGTTCGCGCGACATTTCAAGGCTGAATATGCATATGGTGCTCCCTTTTAATGCGCCGGAAAGCGCCATGTTGAGCATGAATGCAGTTTTTCCCATGGACGGGCGGCCTGCGACGATTACAAGATCGCTTTTTTGAAGGCCTGTTGTGAGGTCATCAAGCTCGTAAAAGCCGGTGGTGATGCCTGTGAGCTTTCCCTTTAGCTTAATAAGTTCTCCTATACGGTGATAGCTGTCCATCACCGTATCCTCTATGTGGATAAGCGAGTCTTGCGACTTCTTCATGGAGATGTTAAAAATTCTAAGCTCCGCATCGTTGAGAAGCGCTTCTATGGTTTTTTCGCCCTCGACGGCTTCTTTGCTGATATCGTTGCCCGCAACCACGAGCCGACGCATGATGCTGCGCTCCTCCACGATTTTAATATAGTGGGAAGCGTTTGCCGCAGTGGGCGTGTAGATGGAAAGCTCGCTGATGTAATCAGCACCGCCAACGCTTTCAAGCGTGCCGATGCGGCGAAGCGAATCGGTCACGGTAACGCTGTCTACGGCGTTGCCCGTGTTGTAAAGCTTCACCATTACATCGAATATATCCTGATGTATAGGGAGATGGAAATCCTCAGCTTTTAGCTTTTCCACGGCGAGCTCTAAAGCTTCGCGCGAAAGCAAAATGCTTCCGAGCACGCTCTTTTCCGCCTCAATACTCTGGGGCATTGCAGTTACAAAATCAGGTCGCGGCATACTAAATAATCCTCCGGTTTGGGGTAGTGGTAATCCTTAACTGAGAGCCAATACTTCCACCTTAAATTTAGCCGCGGTGTTTTCAAACATGTGCGCGGTCACCTCGGTGATTCCGAGAGCCTTAATCGGTTCTTCGATGCGAATTTTTCGCTTGTCAATCTCGATGCCGTACTGCGCCTTGAGCGCATCGGCAATTTCTTGCGTGCCTACGGAGCCAAACAGTTTCCCGTTTTCGCCCGCCTTGGCAACGACCTTCACGGTAAGCCCGCTCATTTCATTGGCGAGATCCTTGGCGCGCTTCACTTGCATATCTTTGCGGTGCGCATCAGCGCTTTTTTTAATGGCTGCCGCATTGATGGCGGAAGCGTCCGCCGCCGTAGCCAATCCCTTGGGAATGAGGTAGTTCTTGGCGTAGCCGTCGCTCACATTCACCACTTCACCGGCCTTGCCGGAACCTTTTACATCCTGTTTTAATAAAACCTTCACTGCAATTTTGCCTCCTTCAGGTAATCGTAAATGCTATCTGTAAGCCGCTTTACGGCTTCGTCCATCGTAACGCCGTGGAGCTGTGCACCCGCTACGGTCAAATGCCCGCCGCCGCCCAGGCTTTCGAGCACCACTTGTACGTTGATGTCGCCAAGGCTGCGGCCTGATATCATGATCGCATCGTCCTTTCTTGCAAGCACGAACGATGCACGTATCCCCTTGATGGAAATAAGCTCGTCCGCCGCCTGTGCGGCGATGAGAGATGCGTTTTCTATATCGGAAGGGCAGGCGGATATGGCAATGCCCCGTTCCATGACGAGTGCACCCTCCACAACCTGCGAGCGGCTCTTGTAAGTTTTCATATCGTCTTGGAACATGAGCTTTACCATGCTGTTATCCGCACCGTTTTTGCGAAGATATGCCGCAGCTTCGAAGGTACGTGCACCGGTGTTAAACGCAAAATGCTTGGTATCAAGCGTGATGCCCGCGAGTATTGCGCCGCATTCAAACGCTGTCGGGCGTATGTTGTCATCAAAATACTGCAATATCTCCGTGACGATTTCGCATACCGACGAGGCCGCCGCATCAAGGTAATGAAGCGTGGGGTTGGTGATGGAATCAACCGGACGGCGGTGATGGTCGATAAGCACCGTTTTTCCTGCCCGCTCAAAAAGCGAAGGCGAGGCGAGGGAATGAAGCCTTTGTGTATCGACTGCGACCACCACGCTGTTTACGCGCATCAGGCTCTCCGCCTGCTCGGGGGTTTTTATGCTGTCACGGTAAAGCTGATTTTCGCGCATGCCTTCGAGTACGCTTTCAATCATGCTGTCACCTTCGTCAAGCACAAAATAGGGCTTGCAGCCCGCCAATAGCGCGCAGCGAATCAGCCCGAGAACCGCACCGATGCAATCCATATCCGGATGCCTGTGACCCATGAAAAACACTTGATCCGAATTTTCCAGTATTTGCCGTAAGGCTTTTGAGAAAAGCCTCGCTTTCACCCGCGATTGTTTAGCCGCAAGCTGGCGCTTGCCTCCAAAGAAGGAGTAAGCGCTGCCCCGCTTTATGACCGCCTGATCGCCGCCCCGGCCCAAAGCAAGCTCCATCGCCTGCCTTGCGGATTCATCCGAGCCCGCAATGCGGTTTTCCATGCCTACCGCTATGGAGAGGGTAACGGGTTGACCGGTGCCTGTATCAATCTCGCGTACCTCATCGAGAAGCTTAAAGCGTTCCTTTTCAAGCGACTCTATCTTTTTCGCCTCAAAAACGATGAAGAACTTCGAACTGTCGTAGCGGCGGTAGGAACCGCCTAAGGCGGTGGCAAGCTTGTTTACCCTGCGCTCCACCTCGGCGAGCACAACGCTTTTTGAAAACTGCAAATCGGAGCTTAGCTCCTCGTAATTGTCCACATAAATGAGCGCCACGGTGGGCATCTGCTCCTCGTACAACCTCGAGTAGTGCAGTGCCTCCGTGCGGTCGAGCCAATACTGGAATGTGAGCGGTTGCGCGCGCTCATGCGAGCGGCGAACAGGTACGTTCATGAGTTGGAAGCTCCTGCCGCTGTGCTCAAATGCAAACGCCTGCGGCGGTTCCGAGGGGTCAAACGAAGGGATAAGCTTTCTGATATCCCGCCCGGAAAACTCAGCGTAAAACGCAGAATTGCACCATATGATATGCCCGTCATTGTTGAAGATCACCGATGGGATATTGACGGAGTCGAGGATGCCGCTCGCCGCGCTTTCGTTCTCGCGAAATACGTCGTTTAAGGCGATGCGCGTGCGTTTCGCGTACACGTTTGCGGAAACGATCGATGCTCCAAAAGCAACCACACTTACGCATGCAAGCAAAAGCCCAAACCAAAGCGGTACGGGACTGTTGATTACGTACAGCGACGCACAGGCGGCAAGCGCTACAACAAGAAGAACGCTCAGCGCCAGATAAGGCTTTTGTTTCATGGCTCGTACCCCCAAAACACAAGTAGAAACGAATCCGATTTAGGGCGTATAGGATAATGGCAACACGCCCTACTTCTTGCGTATCATGCGGCTCCTTATTTGCATCGTGCGGTCAAGCAAGCCAAATCCTGCAAGCATAAAAAGGCTGTATGGCAGCAGCAACACGAATGAAACGTAGATGAACACGCGCCAGCCGGTGGATCTTTTGGGAGAAAACACCGTTGTAAATTCAAAGAATGCAAGTCCCATAAGCGCAAAAGGCGGCACGATAATGCACTGTACCGCCGCCACAACGGCAGGCGTACCTTCTAATCCGATGATCGCGCACACCACTGCACCAATACCTAGGATGATTGCACCCCATAAAAAATCCTTGGGAAGCTGCCAGGCTAAAAACGGAGCCATAGGGCGAATCTCTTTTTTCGCATGCTTTAGAAGCCAATACGCGATAAGTGTATTTGAAAGAGCAAATAGTTCCGCTGTGACTAGGATGAGCGTCACTACCGCCTGCGGCACAACATCAACTGACCTCAGTATAAGCGACTCCAACACATAGACTTGCTGTTCGTTTGGGAAAATTTGCGGAAGCATTGAAATAACCTTTTTGGCCATCTCGGACATATTTGCCGTTATGCCGTCAAAGGGACCATTGCCTGCAAGGATGGAAGGAAGGCAGGCTATGGCATAGCCGAACAGGGCAAACACTGCACTTATAAAAATTACCGCGTAACGATAGGGTCGTTTCCCTTTTAAAACGAATGCTAAAATGACGGATGCGGGTAAAAACGCTGCAAGCATGTAAAGCGCAATCGCTGTGTCATAGGTAAAAAGAAACAGACCTGCAGCAGCGGTAAGCGATGCAACGACAAATGAAACCGTCCCCCAAGCCGCGCCCACAAAACCCAATAACGCAGGTACGAGCAAAAGCAAGAAGGGCATAAATGCACTAAGAGCTGCACCAAGCCCGATGAGTAGCGAAAATGCCGCGTGCCTGAGATTGCTTGTCCGATCCAAAAAATTCACCCGATCGCCAAAGCGGGAGCCGCCTTGGCATTAATTTTTGTCTATAGTACGTTTATTATAACATGACCGCGACGCATGGAACAACGCCGCGAAGATATTATTCAGACAACGCTTCGCTTAGGCTAAGATATGCTTTAGCGCATCCCGCCCGTTTTTGAGCGTTTCGTCGACCTCACGATAGAGAGCATCGCAAAAATCCGTCATTGTTTTTTCACGCTTTTTGGCAAGTTCAAAAGCACGTTTTGTGTAAAACTGTCCGTACAGCTTTTTAAGCTTGAAGTGATATTCCTGAAAAAACGTGGAAACATCCGCACCGCCGCCCTCTAAAAGAATATCTCCGTTTCCGTCAAGTGCATACAGAGGTTCGCTCATGCTGCCGCCGTATTGGAGCGAGCGTGCAATACCGAGAGCTCCCGTCACGTCGAGCTTATCCGCATCGTAGAGAATCTTTGCTTCTATGGTCGAAGGAATGTCGTCGATGCGGTAGCGGTGGGTACGGATTGCGTCGCTTACATGCTTGGCTTTATCCTCGCACCAACCGTTTTGCATCAAAAATTCGAATGCCATTTCAGCGCCGACGCGGGCATGGCATATGCGTTCGTCAACGGCCTGCAAGGGGCGGGCGATATCGTGTAATAGACATGCGGCAATCAAAACATCGAAGTTTACGTTTTCCTCGTACCGAGCAATATCGAGTGCACTAAAAAGCACGCGCTCTATGTGGGCGCGGTCGTGTGCGCTGTCACCGACTTTTTCAAGCATGTATTTCTCGATGCAATGAAACATGTTCTTATCCATAAAAATCCTTTCCCTGCCTTTGAAAAAACCGCCCGAAAGCGATTTCTGCTTACTGGGCGGTTAAGAAGGCTAACGACTTCGAGGGGTTAAATTAGTCTGATACGTAGGGCAGTAGGGCTATCACGCGCGCGCGCTTGATGGCGATAGCCAGCTCGCGCTGGTGTTTGGCGCACACGCCGCTCATGCGGCGGGGCATAATCTTGCCGCGCTCGGTCACAAACTTGCGCAGACGTACCGTATCTTTATAGTCGATATGCTCGACCTTATCGACGCAGAAGCCGCAGACCTTGCGCCTACCTTTGCGTGGGCCGCGCCTCATTTTACGTTCTTCCATTGTAACGCTCCTTTCAATAAATCAAAGCAATATAAGCGATTGTCAGAATGGCAGCTCGTCGTCGACGTCGGTAAAGCCTTCAGGCTCAAAATCAGCGCCGCGCGTACTTAATCCGGACGGGGAATGCTCTTGAATTGAGCCTCCGTCCTGGGAGCGCGGTGTGAGGAATTCCACATCGTCCGCGATAATCTCGGTTACGTACCGTTTCGTGCCGTCCTTAGCTTCATAGTTGCGGTTTTGCAACTCGCCCACCACACATACCTTGCGCCCTTGCGCGAGGTACTTACCGCAAAGCTCACCAAGCTGGCGCCACGCGACAATATTGAAAAAGTCGGTGGGACGTTCGCCGCTTTGGTTTTTGTTCTTGCGGTTGACAGCGATGGAAAATGTGCAGACGGATACGCCCGAACTGGTGGTACGTACCTCGGGGTCGCGGGTGAGGTTACCGATTAGGATTACCCTATTCATGCTATGCCATCCTTTCTGTCGTGTTAGGCGTCCTTACGGACTACGATAAAGCGAAGGATGTTCTCGTCGTTGTTGAAGTTACGCTCGAGTTCCTTGGGGAGCTCGCTCTCAGCTTCAAAATTGACAAGCACATAATAGCCTTCCGTCTTATAGTCGATGGGATACGCCAAACGGCGCTTGCCCCACTCGTCTACTTTTTCCACGACGCCGCCGTTGGCGGCGATGATGCCCGAAAACTTCTCGATGGCAGCCTTAATGGCTTCCTCCTCCAGTTCCGGCGTGATGACATACAGGGTTTCATACTTGTTCACGCTTTTCACCTCCTTATGGTCTTATGGCGCAGCCTCAAAGGACCGCGCAAGAAGTACGTTAGCATGGTATTATAGCACAATCATCTTAATTGTGACAAGCTTTACTTAGAAAAGCTTTTTTAATCCGAAGCGAAGTCGGCGTAAAGCTTCTTCGCGTCCTAAAAGAACCGCAATCTCAATAGCACCGCCCGGTGTCACCTGTTTCCCGGCTAACGCGATGCGCACCGGCCACAAAAGTGTGCCGTTTTTAACCTGCATTTGCTCGGCCATGCCCATCAAAAGTGCGTGGATGCTTTCTTCCGTCCAATCGCTAAGCGCTTCGAGTGCGGGAATTACGGCGTTTAACATGTCCTTTGCTACATTGGCGTCTGTTTTGGATTTTTTATTGGTAAAAAGCTCCAAGTCGTAGTTTTCATCTAAACGTGTGAGAAAATCCACCATTTCGGGAATTTGGCTGAAGATCTCCACGCGAGGCTGCAAAATACGGCAGAGGATGGAGGTATCCATGTCAGAAATACCCGCTGCCTCATAATACGGTTTTGCATGTGCGGTGAATTCGGCTTCCGTAAGGTCACGTACATACTGTGCGTTAAGCCACATGAGCTTAATCGGGTCGAATATGGCGTTGGACTTACTAAGCCCCTCAACGGAAAACGCATCGACAAGCTCAGAAAGTGTGAAGCGCTCGCGTTCGTCGCCCGGGTTCCAGCCAAGCAAAGCAATGTAGTTGACAATGGCTTCCTTAAGATAGCCTTTGCCGATATAATCCTCGTAATAGGCATCACCGTCGCGCTTACTCAACTTATGCGTAGCGTCGCGCATGATGTTGGTGAGGTGGATGTACAGGGGCTTTTCCCATTTGAACGCATCGTAAAGGAGGTTGTACTTGGGTGTGGAGGCAAGG
>JAEZLG010000116.1 GCA_023435855.1 Bacillota bacterium
CTACAAACCTATTTATTTTGCCGTATGGTTGATAAAATCAACTTCATACTTCAGATCACCGTATTTTCTTTCATTGTCAATAATAGTACCCTCTGTAAGGGTAATCCGCAGTACGATTGATGTCGGATTGTTTTCGTCGCCAACTTCATCGAACCAATCGAAGATGCTTTTGAATTTCGCTCTGATTTCCGCATTCTTCTCGTCTTTAACCCAACCGAGGTTTTCGGCCGTACCGTGGAGCGCATACCAGCCAAACCCACAGACGGAAACCTCAGCATTCTTCTCAATTTGCAGCATTTTATTTTTCTTTGCATCCGTAGAAACATAAAATACGCCGTCCTCATAATAGGCGCATACCATACGGACAGCGGGGCGGGGTTTGCCTTCGGCGCTAGGAGACAATGCTATTGTCGCAAGGGCAATCACTTCTTCCTTGCCGTTTCCGCACCGCTCCTCCATCAGTTTCATTGCGTTTTCGTATTTGCACATGATTAAATTATTCCTTTACATAGATGTCATTTATATTGTAACGATAATGAAACCAATTGAAAAGCACCTTAAGATTTATCTTCCAAACGCAGCCAACGTGAAGGGCTCAGATTCGCCATCCTATATGGCTCAACCACAAAATAGGGCACTGAAGGATGCCCTGTTTTTTGTGGTAATAACTTACTAAATGTAGTAACAATGAGGTAGAAACGCGATTTGTATTGAACAGATGGCTTAATAGACGAACGAAAAGAGGAGTATGCGATACCCCTCTTTTCATATATTTTTTCAGATCCGTTTCAGTTCAGCCTGATCGCGTGTTCGTTATAAGGATCGGTCTCATTTCCAAGCTTCACGTCAGGCAGGATATTATCCTCGAGATACACGTCATCTAGCTTGTTGTCACTGAACTGATCCTCAAGCTTGTTGTCACTGAACTGATCACCGAGCTTGTTATCGGTCTTGACGTCCTCGAGCTGGTTGTCTGAATAGATGCCGTCAAGATAAATATCAACCTGTTCGCCCGTTATTGTGATTCCGTCAAAAATCACCGTTGCCGTCTGCAGCGCAACAACAGTTGCGGTCTTGGTAACCGTGCCGATGTCAGCGCCGCTGAGAGTCACGGTATATGTGCCGGGGAGCAGCAGGGGTATGGTAACGCTGCCGTTATTCCCTAGCACTCCTCTATAAACCTCAACATTGGCTGCATCTCTAACAACCAGATCAAACAGGGCATTGTACTGATCGACAACGGTTTGCCTCGACACTTCTTCGGTCTTAATTAGTTTGTATTGGCCTCGAACGGTATTGACCAGCTCGTAGTTGCCGTAAACGGTGCGCTCAAATTCATAATCGCCGGTTTCAGTCCTGACAAGCTCATATTCACCGGTTTCAGTCCTTTTTAGTTCATAATCGCTTGTTATTGTGTCCTTATAGCGCCACTCCACAAACTCATAATTACCCATGGTGTACCAGCTGATGCCGCCTTCAAAATGGACATACAGGTAAACCTTGCTGCCATAGCCTGCCGGAAGATTCACTGAAATAGAGCCGCCGGGGCCGAGTGCCACATGCCTGGAGTTATCATGTTTTTTGGGGGCGGCAGTATAAACCTTCGCGGTCACACTCGTCCCAATGAACCGTTCGTCAAACGAAACGGTGAGCACAATGCCTTCAATCTTTACCTTGTAGTCATATCCTATGCCGGTATTGCCTGGATTTGATTGTGCGATGCCGAATGTATAGCCTTCAGACATCGCCTTCGCCCCGTCAATTTCCAGCCAAACCATACCGTTTCCGAACTTGCCTCCAACATTGTCCGCAAGGCGGCTTGTCAGAGTGGAGAAGTTCGCATTGCTTACCTTCTTCTCAAAAACGGGCACATACCTATCAAAGACGTCGCGTTGGTAGAAATCCTGCACGTCGCGCACATAAAAATCCTGCACGTCGCGAATATAGAAATCCTGCACATCGCGCTCATAGAAATTCTGCACATCGCGTTCATAATAACGCTGCCAAGTGACTTCAGCATGCTGCTTCACAACACTCGCGGATACATTAAGCTCGCCGTACAGTATGCCTGCGGTGTGGCTCAGGTTGAAAAGCGTGTTGCCGGGATCTGTTTCAGGATAATATGCTGCGCTAAGAAGCTGCCAGGTTTGCAATGTTACTACCCCGAAATGCTGGTCGTTCTTATAAGATGTAACATTATAGAATGTATGTGTTTCTCCATCAGGCATGAGAAAGGTAATGTCGGCATAGCCGCCGAGTTTGTCGGGGTTGATAAAGTGCCAAAAAGCGGTGCCTGTAGTTCCGAGCTCGTAGCCGGGGACAAGTAAGCCATCATCGGCGGTCAGCCCGAAAGCTTCACTCGTTCTGTATTCCGTCCAGTCAATCGGCACTGGGACCTGATGTAGCGGGTAGGGCGCGCCAGCCGCCAGTGCGGGAACAGCAAACGTAAGAGACAGCATCAGCACCAGCAAGAGGCTAAGGATCCTTTTCTTCATAAAATTTCTCCTTCATAAAGTTTTGCCTTTTTTATTCTGGAGTTATGGTTCTCCGTTTTCAGCCTCATTGATAACGCACAACGTGGTTAAGCGTATCGTTTCCACGACATTTCTGTCTTTTTAAACATCACTTGTTGCAGCAGCGACAGAAACATTACTCATATTTTACTCCATTACTGGATAATTATTACTTACACGTCAAAATGTCTTTTGTCTATTTATCTAGCCTCCCATCTGATAGCCTTCTTTCTGGCAGAACGAAAAAAGCATGAAAAAAAGCCACTTTATCCCGAAAGACAAAAAGGCTTTTCTTTTTTGTGGAGCTTACCGGATTCAATTTCACGCGAGGCTCACAAGCCGAGACCTGTAAGGTTCAGGCTGTGCCTGACGAAGGCCTGACACGAAATTCCGGCCGCTAAAATCGCGTCACAGGCGCGATTTTGCCGCTAACGCGGCCGCGGCTTCGAATCCGCTTACTATAGGCTCCACCAACACAAAAAGCATCCCTTATGGGATGCCCTTTGTGTTGGTGGAGCTTACCGGATTCGAACCGGTGATCTCTACACTGCCAGTGTAGCGCGATAGCCAACTTCGCTAAAGCCCCGTATTCTTGCGCGTGTTTCAAAACTCGCGCAAGGACTATTATAGAATACCGTCGGGGTTTTGTAAAGCACTTTTTGAGCTATGAGCCTTACGCAAAAGCAGGTAAATACCAAGCGGGATGAAGATTAGGCTTATAAGCTGCGAGGTAGAAAAAATCCAGAGCGAACCGCGCGGGTCGCTTCGGAAAAACTCGATGATAAAGCGCCATACGCCATAAAGCAGCGCGTAAAGCCCCGCAATTTCGCCGCTTTTTTTGCTCTTTGTAAGCCGCAGTACCAAAAACGCACTTAGGAGCAGCAAAAATGCGGCTTCCATGAGCTGTGTTGGCAAAAGCGGTATGCCTGCAGGTGCAAAGCCGCCCGGAGGATACGTTACGGAAATCGGGCTTTCACAAACCATGCCATAGCAGCACCCGGCGAAAAAGCAACCTACGCGGCCGAACGCATGTGCCAGAACAAGTGAAGGCAAAAGCACATCTGCGGTATCTAGTACACCTGTTTTATAGCGCCGTGTGTAGAGTACACCGCCAATTATGCCGCCTATTAGCCCACCGTAAAACACAGCACCGCCGAAGATCATCCCCAACAGTATACTCGGGTTTTCGAGTATGGCCGGAAGTTCTACGATAAGGTATAAAAGCTTTGCGCCGATAAGCCCGCCGATGACCGCGTAAAATGCAGTATAGATGGCATCGTTGCGCGTAATTTTTCGGAAGCGCCATGTGTATCTGAGAAGCAAAAACGCAAGTACCGCGCCCGCGACTAAGCAAAGCCCGTAAGTTGGGATGCTAAAATTACCGATGTTTATATAGGGATGCAAACTGCTACCTCCGTTAAGGTAAACCCCAGGGGTTCAACTCCCCTTACCTTTAATAACAAAGGGGCCGTGGCGTTTATGCTACAGCCCCAAAGTATTCGTACTTTTTTACTTAACCGATGAAGTTGCTGTAGTTGCCTAGCTGGCTTGCAAAGATTCCAGCCGCGCCGAGAACAACCACGCACATAACAAACATGATGGCGTTGAGGATAACGCCGATGATGCCGAGAACATAGCCAGCCTTGGCGTTACCGCTTACTTCAAAACCTTCGGTCTGACCCGCCTTCTTAATTTGGATGCCGAGAACGAGCGCGATGATGCCGCATGCTAAACCAGCAATTGCAGGATAGAAAAAACTTGAAAGAAACGAAAGTGCTACCGAAATGATGCCGAGCACCAGCGCGGCGGTTGCCTTACTCTTATAAGCTTCCATAAATATAAGTCCCCTTCCATCTTGATAATCTTGCAACATTATTATAGACAAACGCAGAATAGTTGTCAATTCAAACCATAACCGGCAAAATTGTTTTATTTTGTAAAATCCATCCCGAAAATACGGCCTATTAATAAAAGCGCAATTGCACCCAATACGCTAAAGCCGATCGCCGAACCAAGGCCCCTAAAAATGCCGGAAATAAAACTATAAGCAATAAGGCGGCGCGTACTTTGAAGATACTCGGCAAGTTCTCTTACGCAGCTCTTTTGCAGCGCTTCCACGAGCTCGGATGTTAGCTTTTCCCAATTGGTCACACGACTGCCTCCTTTTTTCGCTAGTTTTGGCAAAAAGCGGAATGTCTATGCGTGCCTTTTCGCTATATGGGTTTGAGATAAATTGCGGTATTTCTTCAAAGTTCTTTCGTTTTTGTTGTTTTCCCGATATGCCGATACTATAATGCTTGTAAGAAAAGGAAAAAACCGGGAGGAATGCTACATTGGACGGTTGGAGTTATTTTTTCAATAATATCTACGCCATTGCGGCAAGGCTTTTGCTCGCTGCAGCCGCGGGTGGGCTATTGGGCTTTGAGCGCACACGCAAGATGCGCGGCGCAGGGCTTCGCACCTATATGCTCGTGTGTTTGGGTGCAGCCATGGCCATGATGACGGGCGAATACATCACCTACCAGACCGGCAACAGCGACCCTGCACGCATCGCTGCGCAGGTAGTGAGCGGCATAGGCTTTATCGGCGCGGGTACCATTATGGCAACGGGCTACCACCGTGTAAAAGGCATCACTACCGCCGCAGGGCTTTGGCTTTGCGCCTGCCTTGGGCTCGCCATCGGCATAGGCTTTTATGGCGGAGCATTGTTAATGCTCATCATAACGCTTATCACCATGCTTGTTGGTGAAAAGCTTCAAAAAAGCTACCTCGCGCGCGGTAACCGCATGCGCATCTACGCGCTTTTGAGCGATGAAAACAGCCTTAGCGAATTTTTAAACTTCCTCAAACAGAACGATATTACAATTAGCGATTTTGAACATCTCAACCCCATCGGCAAAAGCGTGAGCGCTACGATTGTGCTAAAGCTCCACGCCAAGCACGCGCACCAAGAAACGCTCGAGCTTTTATCCACGAGCCCGGGTGTCGCGTTTTTGGAACAGGTATAATGCCCTGTAGGCGGGAATGTTGCATTACGACTTTAGAAATGCTGCCTGACCGTAGTTGGTCATATTGTTGATAAATTCGGCAATCTGTTCCGGGGTCTCTTTCATATCGCCGCGCAGCCATTTCTCGATAATGGCGATGCTGCCGCTAGCCGTGAACACATACATCATTTCAAGCACCTCGTAGGAGGTGCTTTTTTTTCGCTTATCCCACTCGGCAATGCTTTGCGTGCGGGCTATGTTGAGCACGCGTCCCATAAACGCCTTATCGCCGTGCTCGGAGATGATGATTTTACACAGCTCCCCATTGTCTGCAATAGCGCGGCAGATTTCCGTTAATAGCCTGAGAACCGTTTCTCTGCCGGAAATCTTCTCGATTGAATGGCGTATCTCCAAATACAGCTCGTCTTGGATTTGGGAGAGCAAATCGATTGGGCTTGCGTAATGCACGTAAAACGTGTTGCGGTTTATGTCCGCCGCGCGACATATATCGGTAACGGTGATTTTGCCTATGGGCTTTTCCTTCATAAGCTCCAAGAGGCTTTGCTTGAGAACCATTTTTGTGTACTTTACCCTGCGGTCAATTTTTTCTTCCATTAAGGTAAGGGGAGTCAAACCCCTGCGCCTCAAAACTGCCAGTTTGGCGCACGTCATTGTCATCGTTAGTCGCCGTAGTTCCACTACGGCTCCCTCCTCTTTCGCGACCTGCATCCAAACTGGCAGTTTTTAGGTCGCAGAGTTTAGAGGGTCGGAAAGCTTGTCAGCGCTAGGCGCCGGCGTAGGCGTAACACGTCCGGCGAAGCCGGAGCCCTTCGGGCCAAGGCTTACAGCCTTGCGAGGGCCAAGGCCTGCGGCCTTGCGTGGTGCTTACGGCGAGTACCGGCAACACAGCGATGGCGTGCTTTCCGGCCCTCTAAACCGCAGGGCTTCGGCTCCCCTTAACTTATGTTTGTGACTCAATGGGAGCGTAGGCCGCTGCGAATTTCTTCACACCTACGGTATCGAAATCGATGGTGATGATG
>JAEZLG010000153.1 GCA_023435855.1 Bacillota bacterium
TCACGGGGAATCCGTTTTCGAAATAAAAAACATTTTATAGGAAGTTTCAGGAGGAAAGAACAATGTTGAAGATCAGGCTGCGCAGGATGGGCGCAAAGAAGGCTCCTTTTTACCGCATCGTAGTGGCGGACTCCCGCGCACCGCGCAACGGCGCTTTTGTTGAGGAAATCGGTTACTACAATCCCTTGACCGACCCCGCTGAGCTCAAGGTAGACAATGACCGCGCCAACCACTGGATTAAGAGCGGCGCGCAGCCCACAGATACCGTACGTGGCCTTCTCAAGAAGTCCGGCGCTCTGCAATAAAATGGAGCTTACTATTTAAACAGGGAGGGACACCATGGGAGAACTGGTCCGTTTTATCGCGATGAATCTCGTGGATAAGCCCGACGAGGTGAAAGTCGTGGAAAAGGAAGGCGAAAATGCCATCATCCTCGAGCTTAGCGTCGCACCCGAAGACATGGGAAAAGTCATCGGCAAGCAGGGGCGTATCGCCAAGGCGATCCGCACCGTGGTAAAAGCGGCTTCCGTTAAAGAAAACCGCAAGTATATCGTGGAGATCGTGTGACGAATGCAAATGACTACCTTCGCGTGGGGCTCATTTTAAGGCCGCACGGCGTAAAGGGAACAGTAAAACTAATGCCTCTTACCGACGGCGTTTCGCGCTTCTCTTCACTCAAGGATGGCTATCTTGAGCGAAACGGTGGCTACGAGGCCGTAACAGTTACATGCGAGAACATACGCGGCGACAAAGAGGTGTATGTGCATCTTAGCGGTGTTGACACGCGTGAAGAAGCCGCGCTTTTGCGCGACACGTATCTTTGCGTGGATCGAGCACATGCCGCGAAGCTTCCTAAAGACCGCTATTTCGTAACCGATATTATCGGCTGCGAGGTTTTCGGTACCGATGGTGCAATTTACGGCAAGGTGGAGGAAGTGCTGCAAAACGGTGCGGCGGACGTATACGTCATACGCGGCGAAAAAACGCTCATGATCCCCGTGCTAAAAAAGCTCTTGCATACTGTGGACGTAAACGCGAAGAAAATTATCCTTGTGAGCGAGGTACTCGAGGAGGTCGGCCTTTTTGAGGATTGATATCCTGACGCTGTTCCCCGAGATGTTTTCGGGTGTGTTAAATGAAAGCATGCTCGGGCGCGCTGCGCAAAAAGGAATTCTCGAATTTCATTTGCACAACATTCGCGACTACTCTAGTAGCAAGCACAAGAATGCGGATGATTACCCGTTCGGGGGTGGTGCCGGCATGGTAATGATGCCGCAGCCAATATTCGACTGTCTCGATGCGGTGGATAAAAACGAGGAAGCCTATCGTGTGGTGCTTGCACCGCGCGGCGAGCCCTTGAGCGTAGATCTTGCAAAAGAGCTTGCGCAAAAGGAAAGACTTCTGTTTCTGTGCGGGCATTACGAGGGCATAGATGAGCGCGCCATGGGGAAGATGCATAAAGAAGTGTCTATCGGCGACTATGTGCTTACAGGCGGCGAGCTGCCTGCCATGGTCATGATTGACTGCGTTTCGCGGTTTATTCCGGGGGTATTGGGGAGCGAGGAATCAGCACAGGAGGAATCGTTTTCCGAAGGGCTTCTGGAATACCCGCAGTACACCCGCCCATCGGATTTCCGAGGGGAGACCGTTCCTGACGTGCTTCTAAACGGTAACCACGCAGCCATCGCGAAGTGGAGAAGAGAACGCTCGATTGAGACAACTCTCAAAAACCGCCCCGAGCTTTTGACGTCAGTTACACTATCCAAGGCTGAAAAGCTGTTTTTGGAAAGCTTGAAAACGGGCGAAAAGCCCGAAAAATAAGGCGTTTTTTCGCCTTGCAAACACAAATATCGTATGTTATAATGGCGCTTGTGACAACGGACGGTCCAATGTGAGCAGTTGAATCGCTTTCACGAACGTCTATGAGGAAGGAGAAGACAATAATGTCTGACATCATCAGGGAACTTGAAAAGGAACAACTGCGCACCGACCTGCCTCGCTTGCAGGTGGGCGATACCGTCCGCGTATTCGTGAAGGTTATCGAAGGCACGCGCGAGAGGCTCCAGAACTTTGAAGGGGTCGTCACCAAAATACAAGGCGGCGCCGTACGCAAATCCTTTACCGTCCGCAGAATTTCCTACGGCGTGGGTGTAGAGCGTACATTCCCGTACAACAGCCCCCGTATCGGCCGCATCGAAGTACTCCGCCACGGTAAGGTCCGCAGAGCGAAACTCTTCTATCTGCGTAAACTCTCCGGCAAGGCCGCGAAGATTGTGGAACGCATCGAGGAAAAATAAGTTTTTCGTATTGAGAGGCAAAGCCCCTGCCGCCGGTTTGAAACGGCCGCGGGGGTTTCTCGATATAGAAGCATGTTAAAGGGTGATTGAGTTGCAGATAAATTGGTACCCGGGGCATATGGCGAAGGCTCGCCGTATGTTGTCAGAAAACTTAAAGCTCATCGACGTGGTGGTGGAGCTCGTGGACGCGCGCGCACCTCTTGCTACGCGAAATCCGGATTTTGATGATCTATTTGCTGCGAAGGACAGGGTTGTTGTGCTCAATAAGAGCGATCTCGCCTCACCGGAGGGCAACAAACTTTGGGTGGAGTATTATAAAAAGGAAAATATTAAGGCGGTGGAATTTGTTTCGACCGCACCGAACAAGCGCGGTGCAGCGGTGGCACTCATTGAGAACGCAGCGGCCGACAAGGTAAAAAGAATGCGCGAAAAGGGCGTTAATAAAACCGTACGCGCCATGATTGTCGGCATTCCAAACGTGGGGAAATCCACCTTCATCAACCGCATCGCAGGTGTGAATCGTGCACAAACAGGGGATAAGCCCGGTGTAACGAAGGGCAAGCAATGGGTGAAGATTACACCGTATCTCGAGCTTATGGATACCCCGGGGCTTCTTTGGCCCAAGCTCGAAAACGAGGTTTTAGCGCGCCATCTTGCTTACATAGGCTCCATTAACGACGAGACGATGGACGTAGAAACACTTACACTGCATCTGCTTATCGATCTTAACAAGCTTTGTCCGAATTTACTGTCCGAGCGCTATAAAAAAATTGAGTCTGAAACTCCAGACGAGGCACTACTTGAGGCGGTAGCCAAAAGCCGGGGCTTTGTTATGCGAGGCGGTGGGTACGATACCTTACGCGCAGCCAGGATTGTGCTCGACGAGTACCGCGGCGGCAAGATAGCCCGCGTCACACTCGAGTCGCCGGACTTTTTAATCGGAGCGGAGCATGGCTAAAGCAAAGGAAGCCGAAAGGCTGCATGCTATAACAGCCTTCGAACGTTCCTACTGGGAAAAGGGCATTTTCCCGGCGGGCATGGATGAAGTGGGGCGCGGCCCTCTTGCCGGGCCGGTGTACGCCGCCTGCGTGATGCTGCCGCAAGATACTCTTATTGAAGGCGTGAATGACTCAAAAAAGCTTTCCGAATTGAAGCGCGAAGCACTGTACCCGATTATTAAAGAACGCGCTATAGCCTTTGGTATTGGTACGGCAGATGAACAAGAAATCGACGGACTCAACATTCTAAATGCAACCAAGCTCGCCTTTCAAAGGGCATATCAAAGCATGGCATTTCCTTGTACAACGATATTGGTGGACGCTGTGAAAGGCCTCATGATCGACGCAGAACAGGTGCCGCTCATCCATGGAGATGCGATAAGTTACCTTATTGCGGCGGCTTCCATACTCGCCAAGGTGGAACGTGACAACTATATGAAAGAGCTTGATGTGCTTTACCCGCAATACGGTTTTAAGGAGCATAAGGGTTACGGAACCAAAAAGCATATCGAAGCGTTAAAGAAGTATGGGCCCTGTCCTGCGCATAGAAGGAGCTTTATCGGGAATTTCTGTGAGGGCAAGAATGAACGCTAAACGTACTTTAGGGAATACGGGGGAGGATGCCGCTCTTAAGTATTTAAAAAAATATGGCTACGCGCTTATGACGAGGAATTACCGCGCGGAGCGCTGTGAGATAGACCTTATCATGCGTGACGGTAAAACCGTTGTGTTTGTGGAGGTGAAGGCGCGCACAGGCGACCGCTATGGCCTTGGGCGGGAAGCCGTGACAGCTGTAAAACAAGAGAATATACTTCGCGCTGCCAAGCACTACCTTATGAAAAACAGGCTTTTTCAATCTCCCGTACGATTTGACGTGGCCGAGTTTGACGCTGCGACGGGTACGGTCGTGCATATCACAAACGCGTTTGGCGAATAACACAAATCGTATAATTTAAACTTTTCTTGGCAATATGTGCCAACATGGAAAGTTATGGTATCATATTGGTTAGTATCTTTAGTACGTATGAGTTGAGGTTCTAAACGCTATGCGAAGGCTTTTTGCCGCATTGGCTGTCATTGTATTGGTATTTACGCCGATAGTCTCCTCCCTTGCAGAAGACGAGCTTGCTTATAACGGAAGCTTTTTAGAGTTGAATGAGGAAAGCGCGCTTCCTGAGGGTTGGTATTTTGAAGCGTGGTATGATACCGATGAGGACAGGCTCGTTGAAACGATTGCTAAAGAGGAAGGCAATCTTGTACATATCGCCAACTACATCGAAAACGACGTTAGGCTTTGCCAAACCATTGCGGTAAAGCCCGAATCCTATTATTTATTATCCTGTGATGTTAAGTCTGTAAATGTGGAAGGTGGCGCGGGAGCGAACATCTCGGTACGGGATTCGTTTGCATATGCTGCAGCGCCGTTTAACGCCACAGAATTTACACGCATTACACTTGCGGGAAAAACCGGCAGCGATCAGGAGACACTAACCGTATGTATACGCTTGGGCGGGTACAGCGAACTATCGACAGGCGATGCGTATTTCTCGAATTTCAGCCTTGTGAAGCTTACTGCTGCGCCTGCGGGAGAGATTTCGGATTTTTCACCTGTTGCTGCACAGGAAAATGTTGGGGATGAAACATCAGACGAAGGCAAGGTGCCTTTTATAGGCCCCATGATACTTTCGGCTGCGCTTTTCGGCATATTTTTTGCGCTTTTGTATAAACGATATTTTGTTCGCCGCCCGCTTAATACGAACGAAGACGATAAGAATGCTGCACCTTTGATAGCAAGTCTTGTGCTGTTTGCGTTACTTTTTCGCACGCTGCTTTCCTTTGTGTTTTTCGGACACCCAACCGACATTGCCTGCTTCATGTCATGGTCAAACAGCATGGTTGAATACGGCCCGTCGGGTTTTTACGAGCTGGCCGGCTTTGCAGATTACCCACCGGGCTACATGTATATTTTATGGTTGATGGGGCTTATCGCGCGGCTTTTCAACCTGTCGTACGGCAGCGCCGGTTTTGCGCTTTTGGTTAAGCTTCCGTCGATTATTGCTGATCTTGCTGCCGCATACATCGTCTATAAGCTTGCCAAAAAACGTTTTACCCTGAAAACTTCACTCCTTCTTGCGGCACTTGTCGCGTTTAACCCTACGATGGCGTTTGTATCCGGCGCGTGGGGGCAGATCGATCAACTTCTTGCGATTGGACTGCTTGCGGTCATATGGCTGTTCCTTGAAAAGAAAATCGTATTGGCAGGGCTTGTATACGGGTTTGTAATTTTATTAAAACCACAGGCGCTCATGGCCGGGCCGTTAATTGCCGTGGCGTATTTTGCCTATCTTAAGGATTTTGGCTTCAAAAATATAGTAAAGGTCATAACAGCGGTACTTGGTGCGCTTGCGGTAATCGTACTGTTTGCGCTGCCCTTTACGGGTAACCAGGAACCGTTCTGGCTCCTCGATAAGTATTTTTCCACAGCGACCTCATACCCCTACGCGAGCGTGGAGGCGTTTAATCTATTCGCGCTGTTTGGCGGCAACTGGAAAAGTGTTGATAGCACATTCCTCTTTTTCAGCTATGGCACATGGGGTACGATATTCATTCTTGTAAGCGTTGTGTTTGCGTCTGTGCTT
This sequence comes from Bacillota bacterium, assembly GCA_023435855.1. Taxonomy (GTDB): domain Bacteria; phylum Bacillota; class Clostridia; order Christensenellales; family CAG-138; genus UBA7707. Next base: position 5,935 of record JAEZLG010000153.1, read on the forward strand.
TATTTAAAGGGACGAAAGCGCGAACCGCACGCCCTCACATTAAGCGCGGCATTTTTAATCGCAGCGCTATTCACCCTTGGGCAATACATGCATGAAAGGTATCTGTTCCCGACACTTTTGCTTCTTCTCGTTGCGTTTACCCAATATAAGGACAAGCGCTTAATCGGTGCGTATGGCTTCCTTTCTGTCTCCATGCTGTTAAATGTCTTAGCGGCATTCGTAATCGTGGATCACCAGTACGCACGCGGCACGGAGTATGACGCATTGACGCTTGCGGGCTCCGCACTCAATGTTGCAGGCTTTATCTACATGACGGTCGTTTGCTCTAAAATTTGCTTAAAAGGCGATATTTCCGAAGCACAGACGGGGGAGCCTCTCATTAAGGAATTATCTTTGCAAAAACCTCTTCAAAAGCAGCGATTCAGAAGAATCGATCATCTTCTTTGCTGGGGGCTTACCGCTGTTTATGCGGTTATAGCGCTTTTAAACCTCGGCACTTTGCAAGCGCCCGAGACCGTTTGGAAAGGCCAGAAAGACGATACGGTGGAGCTTAGTTTACAAAGCGAAACCGCTTTAAGCGATATCCGCGTATTTGGAGGTTTATACGACGGTATTGTCTCGATTGCTGCGTCCGACGGTACAACGCTTACCTATCAGGAAGACAACGGCGATATGTTCCGCTGGAAAAGCATCGGCGGGGAAGATTTCCTGACGGACTCGCTTACCCTTACGGTTACGAGCGGCAAAGTATGGTTTAACGAAATTGCGGTGTTTGACGAAGAGGGAAATTTTGTACCCTTGCTGGCAAGTTTAGGTGGGGAAACACTTGTTGACGAGCCGGATGAGGTGCCTATTAAAGATTCCTACCTAAACGGCATGTATTTTGACGAACTCTATCATGCCCGCACCGCTTACGAGCATTTGCACGGCATCAAACCGTACGAAAACTCGCATCCTCCGTTAGGCAAAGTATTCATCATGCTTGGGATCGCCTTATTCGGGATGAATGCTTTCGGATGGCGTATCGTTGGCACTGTATTTGGCATTTTCATGGTGCCGATTTTCTACCTGTTTGCGAAGCAACTCTTTAAAAAGGCTGAGTATGCGTTTTTGGCAGCGGGGCTTTTTACATTTGACTTTATGCATTTTGTTCAGACACGCATCGCCACCATAGACGTATACGGCGTGTTCTTCATTTTGCTGATGTTCTACTTCATGTACCGCTACTACACAATGAGCTTTCATTTGGAGCCGCTTAAAAAGACGCTTTGGCCGTTGGCGCTTTCGGGTATCTTCTTCGGGCTTGGCGCGGCGAGCAAATGGATATGCATTTATGCAGGCGCCGGGCTTGCGGTGATTTTCTTCACATCGCTCACACAGCGCTTCCTCGAATATCGCCGCTTTAAATCGAGCGACGATCCTGCACTACGCGAGGCGGTCGCAGATTTTTGGAGTAAAACGCTCAAAACGCTTCTTTGGTGCTTGCTGTTCTTCATCGTAGTACCGGTAACCATTTATTTGCTCTCCTACTTGCCATACTACCTTAGCAGTGAGCCGTACGACCTCAAAGGCGTTTGGGGTGTGCAGAAGTTCATGTTCTCCTACCACAGCAACCTTGAAGCGTCACATCCTTACGAATCGCCATGGTGGCAATGGCCGCTCGACATACGCCCCATTTGGTATTATGTAGGCTATAATGTGGCAGAGGGGAATATTTCTACCATCTCCTCTTTCGGCAACCCTGCGGTGTGGATCGCATGCTTGTTTGGCACATTGGCGCTTGCCGTGAAGCTTCTAAGCGGTAAGGTCAAATACAAAAAGGGTATGTTCGTGCTCTTTGTAGGCGTATGTGCTAACTATCTCCCCTGGGTGCTTGTGACGCGCTGCACGTTCATTTACCATTACTTTGCCACGGTGCCGTTTATCATTTTGCTTACGGTATACCTTGTGAAGGATATGGATGAATGTAAGCCGCACTTACGGTACGTGAAGTGGGCATGGCTTACGGTAGTAGTGCTTCTGTTTGCCTTATTCTACCCGGCGCTTTCGGGTGTAGAGGTGCCAAAAGGCTACATTTCCATGTTGGAATGGCTGCCAAGTTGGACTTTTTTGGGCTATTGACGGAGAAAAATATGAAGAAAAGCGAATTCCTAGGCAACCTAATACAGTTTATCAAGTTTAATCTCGTGGGCATACTGAACACTCTTGTAGATATTGGTGTATTTGCACTTTTAACTGCGCTCGGACTTAACAGGTACGTAGCACAGGTGATTTCCTACAGCTGCGGTGTGCTCAACAGCTATCTTTTTAACACACTTTGGACCTTTCGGAGTGAAAAGCACCGCACAGCGAAGGAGTTTTTTTTGTTCGTATGCGTTAACCTCGTGTCGCTCGGTGTATCTCTCGGTATGATATACGTTGCTGAAAATTACCTGAATATTGAAGGCACGCTCATGCAAAAGCTCATCGCCACGCCGGTTGCGATGGCAGTAAATTTCATCGGGAACAAGCTGTTTGTGTTTAAGAAAACCGAAGATAAAGATACATAAGAACAAACGCCGCTTTGGGGAACGGGGGGAGTTACACTGTTAGCAAAGGTACATAGCTATGGCCTTAACGGGCTAAACGGCTTTCCGGTACTCGTGGAGGTGGATGTTTCAAACGGCATCCCAACCTACGAAACGGTAGGTCTTCCGGATGCCGCCGTACGAGAATCGCGCGAACGTGTGCGAGCTGCCATCAAAAACAGCGGTTTTGACTTTCCTATGTCGCGCATCACGGTGAACCTCGCGCCTGCAGACATGAAAAAAGAAGGCTCCGTATATGATTTACCCATCGCCATCGGCATACTTGCAGCTACGGGGCAGATAAAGCTTTCTATTGTAGGTAGTACCGTGTTTTTGGGTGAGCTAGCGCTCGATGGCTCGATAAGGCCGGTAAACGGCATTATGCCCATGGTTATAGGTGCATTTGGGGACGGTGTGAAAAAAATCGCACTTTCCTCTGAGAATGCCGCAGAAGCCGCCTATGTGGAAGGTGTCGAGATACTGCCGCTGACGACACTGTCGCATACCGCACAATATTTGCGCGGAGGCGCAGAGCTATTGCCGCAGCAACGGCGTGCTTGGAGCGCGTTAGAGGTAAAATACAGCACGGATTTTTCGGATATCCGCGGCCAGCAAGGCGCAAAACGTGCAGCAGAAATCGCCGTGGCGGGCGGACACAATTTGATGCTCATCGGTACGCCGGGCTCGGGAAAGACTATGCTTGCCAGAAGCGTACCTTCTATTTTACCGGAACTCACGTTTGAGGAAGCGCTTGAAATCACAAAAATACATTCTATTACGGGCGCGCTTCGCGGTTCAGACGGCATTATCGCGGAAAGGCCGTTTCGCGTACCGCATCACAGCGCATCTACCGCCGCACTCGTGGGAGGAGGAGCAAAGGCATTACCCGGGGAGATCAGCCTCGCGCATTTCGGTGTGCTGTTTTTAGATGAGTTTCCGGAGTTTAAAAAGGTGACACTTGAAGCGCTGCGCCAGCCGCTTGAGGATGGCGTTGTGACCATAACCCGCGCCAATTCGCGCTCTACCTATCCTGCAGATTTCATGCTCATCGCCGCCATGAACCCCTGTCCGTGCGGTAACTACGGCTCACGCCACGCACTGTGCCGCTGCACCAACACACAGATTAAGCAATACCGCAACCGCATCAGTTCTCCCATGCTCGATCGTATCGATCTTCATGTGGAAATGACCGAGGTGGGCTATGAGGATATCTCACAAAAGGCACCGGGTGAACCGTCTTCTATTGTTCGTGCACGCGTAAACGCCGCCAGAAACTTACAGCGTGAGCGGTATAAGGCTGATAAAATACTCTTCAACGCTCAGCTTAACAACGCGCTAATAGAAAAATACTGTGCGCTCGACGAAAAGGGGAGTGCCGTGCTCGAAAAAGCATTTAAAGCGCTCAATTTGAGCGCGCGAGCCTACAGCCGAATATTGAAGGTCGCCCGCACAATAGCAGATCTCGAATCAAGCGAAAAGGTTTTAAGCTCTCATGTAGCAGAAGCGATACAATACAGAAGTTTAGACAGTAAGTATTGGGGTTGACGCGCGTCTTAAAGCAATACAGTTGGGGGAAGATACTATGAGCGATTCCCGCTCGCGCTACGAGCTTTGGCTTGCATTCGCGCTCAAATGCAGCCCTTCTTATTACTTCAGACTCGTCGAGCGCCATGGTTGTGCGCGCGAGGTGTTCTTTGCCGCCGAGCGAAATGAGATTTCGTTTGAGGGAAGAAATGCGGAAAAGGTCAAAAAGGAGCTTCATCAAAAGGCGGAGGAGAACTATATCGATTCCTGTCTCACGTATCTTTATAAGCATGACATTAACGCAGCGCTCATCGGTGACGAGAACTACCCGGAGCTTTTAAAGCATATCCATAACCCACCGCCTGTGCTGTTTATCAAGGGACGCTTGAAAAACGATATTACACTTCCTCTTGCCATCATAGGTTCGCGTAAATGTACTTCTTACGGGAAGAAAATGGCCTTTTCGCTCGCGAGCGACCTTACGAGGGCGGGTGCATGCGTTGTTTCGGGACTCGCGTATGGTATTGATGCACAAAGCGCAGCGGGGGCATTGAGCATAAAGGAGAGCGATTTCCCGACTGTTGCGGTATTGGGCTGCGGGGTAGATGTGGTTTACCCCAAAGACAACGAAAACCTGTACAGTGAAATCGTTGAACGCGGCGCGGTGGTATCGGAGTTTTTGCCGGGCACCGGACCGCATCCGAGCAACTTCCCAAGGCGCAACCGCATCATAAGCGGCATGTCACGCGGGCTTGTTGTGGTGGAGGCGGCGTCAAGAAGCGGCACGAGCATCACCGCAAATTTCGCGCTCGAGCAAGGCCGCGACGTTTTTGCGGTACCCGGGCGTGTTAGCGACCCCATGAGCGAGGGTACCAACCGCCTGATTGCAGACGGTGCAGCAAAAATCACATTATCCGCCGCCGATGTGCTGGAGGATTACGGTCTTCGTGCATATGTAGAAGCCAATCATCCTGAGGAAAAACAGACTTTATCGGGCGAGCAAAAAACCATATATGACCTTCTCGCAGCGGGTGAAAAGAGCTTTGACGAACTGAGTGATCTTACGGGGCTTTCCATGGGCATGTTAAATTCAACCTTGACAGAGCTGGAATTTTCGGGAATAATTAAGCAGTCGCCCGGAAGGATCTACGAAATTTGAGAGAGCGGAGCCCGCGGGTTCAGCTCTCCTTTACTTATAATTCTATTTCTTAGGAATCTCCCGCCGTTTTTGCCGGTGGGTTTTGGAGGCACTATGGCTGAAATGCTTGTGATTGTGGAATCGCCCGCAAAGGCGAAAACGATCGGAAAATTCCTCGGCTCAAAATACAAGGTGGTTGCGTCCAACGGACATGTGCGCGACCTTCCCAAAAGCCAGCTCGGCGTGGACGTGGAGCACGGTTTTGAGCCGAAGTATATCACGCTGCGCGGACGCGGCGACGTTTTGGAGCGCATCCGAAAGGAAGCAAAAACGGCACAAAAAGTCCTGCTTGCAACCGACCCTGATATGGAAGGGGAGGCTATTTCCTGGCATCTTGCGCAGATATTGAAGCTCGATCCCAGCTCTAACTGCCGCATCGAGTTTAACGAAATCACCTCCAATACGGTAAAAAAGTCTGTCAAAACACCGCGAACCATAGATATGGACGTTGTTGACGCGCAACAAGCGCGCCGCGTACTCGACAGGCTCGTGGGCTATAAAATAAGTCCTGTTCTTTGGGCGAAAGTACGCAAGGGACTATCCGCCGGCCGCGTACAGTCGGTCGCCACGCGCATTATATGTGATCGGGAGCAGGAG
>JAEZLG010000172.1 GCA_023435855.1 Bacillota bacterium
CGCAAGCCCTCCGCCAAGCTTAAAGCGCAGCACAGCGAGCACCATAGAAAATACACTTTTAAGATCTGCTTTTTGGCGCGCGCGTTTCACGGCATCGTCTGCAAAGTAAAGCTTGGCGATGCGTCTAGGATCTCCAAGCGCCTCCGCGATGGCCGGCTCACTCTTGCCCTCGAGTATGCCCACTTCGAAGTGTTCTTCAAAATCGCTTCGTATTTCCGCAATTACATCCTCGGGTGCCGCACGAAGCGCCTTAGACAGCGTTTCAATAAATTCATGCTTTGTCATCCGACACAAGCCCCCCTACGCTTTTAACAAAATCGAACCACTCCTCGTTGAGTTCACGCTCACGTTTTAAACCTGCAGCTGTAATGCGGTAGTACTTGCGCGGCGGACCGCCCGAAGCATCGGACATATAGGTTTCGCAAAGACCGTCTGTTTTGAGCTTACGTAAAAGAGGGTAAACCGTTCCTTCCGCAGGCTCGATTGATGTGCTCAAACGCTCGGCTAATTCATAACCGTAAGCGTCTCCCTTTTTCAAAAGGGAGAGCACGCAAAGCTCCAATACACCTTTTTTGAATTGTGCGTTCATCTGGCTCCTTACAGAACAATGTTCACTACTAAATAATATTCAGTAGTGAACATAATATAGCACGCAGCAAACTCCGATGCAATAGCCTTTTTAAAAATATTTGCGGTAGCGGGCGATAAGGCAAAATGGTATGATGGCAAAAAGAACCTGCACATGTAGGGAGGGCAAATGGCGCTCAATATTGTTATGGATGATAAAGCGTATATGAAGCTTGCGCTCATGGAGGCAAAAAAGGCAGCGGCTAACGACGAGGTGCCTGTAGGTGCAGTGGTTGTAAAAGACGGCGTTGTAATTGCAAGCGCACATAATGAGGTTGAAAAGAATCATGACGCCACCGCACACGCGGAAATTCTGGCGCTTCGCCGTGCATCGGAGGCGATAGGGGATTGGCGGCTTTTTGGATGCACACTTTATGTAACGCTTGAACCCTGCTGCATGTGCGCGGGCGCCATGGTGAATGCGCGCTTATCGCGCGTGGTGTTCGGCGCATTTGACGAGCGCTACGGCTGCTGTTTTAGCCTGCTGGAGCTTACGAACAATGTGCTTTCTCATACGGTAGAGACGATTGGTGGCATATGTGAGAAAGAATGTGCTTCGCTTTTAAATATGTATTTTCAAAAAAAGCGATAATATTGCTCCTTCATATAGAAATAGCTAACCGGGATCATCATAATAATATATTATTTAAGATTGGGCGGTTGACGGGGAAACCCGAGACCGCCTATAATGTACATTATTTTGTGTAATCTATTTGTTCATATAAAGGAGAAACCTATTATGGAAAGCATTTTTGAGAGCTTTGGGGAGCTTGTGTTCAGCGATGCCGTCATGCGTTCGCGGCTTCCGGACGATACCTATCGAGCGCTGAAGGACGCTACTCGCCTTGGTAAGCCTCTCCCGCAGGATGTGGCGGGTGTTGTGGCAGGCGTCATGAAGGATTGGGCCATCGAAAGAGGTGCAACCCACTTCACACATTGGTTCCAGACGCTTACCGGTATTACAGCTGAAAAGCATGAGGCATTTATCGTACCAGGCAAAGACGGCAGCCCTATTGCAGCGTTTTCGGGGCAGGAGCTAAGCATGGGCGAGCCTGACGCGTCCAGTTTCCCTTCGGGCGGCATACGCGCCACGTTTGAAGCGCGCGGTTATACCGCATGGGATCCTACCGGCTACGCCTTTATTAAGGACGGCACACTGTGTATCCCAACGGTGTTTTTCTCTTATTCGGGCGAAGCGCTCGATAAGAAAACGCCGCTTTTAAGGTCGATGGAGCTTATAAACCGTGAAGCGCTTCGCGTCCTTCGTAGCATCGGTGAGGATGCAACGCGCGTCATTCCGACAACAGGCGCGGAGCAGGAATATTTCTTAGTAAAAAAGTCGCTCTATGAGCAAAGGCGCGACCTTTTGTTTTGCTCGCGCACGCTTTTTGGCGCAAAGCCGCCCAAAGGCCAGGAACTGGACGATCATTACTATGGTGCAATCGGCGCAGGCGTAGCGGAATTTATGCGCGATCTTGACAGAGAACTTTGGAAGCTCGGTGTATTCGCAAAGACCGAGCATAAAGAGGTGGCACCGGGGCAGTACGAACTTGCTCCCGTTTATGCAAACACAAATACGGCTACCGATCATAACCAGCTTACCATGGAGATTATGCGAAACACGGCGCTCCGCCACGGATTTGTATGCCTGCTCCACGAAAAGCCCTTCATGCGCCTCAACGGAAGCGGCAAACACAACAACTGGTCGCTTGCTACGGAAACAGGTGAAAACCTTTTGGACCCAGGTTTAAACCCGTGCGAAAACCTCCGCTTTTTGATTTTACTTTGCGCCGTCATCAAGGCCGTAGACGAATACCACGATCTTCTTCGCGTATGTGTGGCAAGCGCGGGCAACGACTGCCGACTGGGCGGACAGGAAGCGCCTCCGGCCATCGTTTCGATTTTCTTGGGTGATGAGCTAACCGGGATACTCGACTCCATAAAGGGTGAGGGGGATTATTCCTCCAATGGATGCCGCACCATCGACAGCGGGCTTAATATGATGCCGAGGCTTAGCGCACACAATACCGATCGCAACCGCACTTCTCCGTTTGCGTTTACAGGGAACAAGTTTGAGTTTCGTATGGTGGGTGCGAGCCAGTCCATCGCGGATGCGAACATCGTGCTAAACACCATCGTTGGGCAGGCGCTGAGCGAATTTGCCGATACGCTCGAAATTGCCGAAAATAAAGAGGATGCTCAGCGGGCACTTATCAAGAATGAACTTAAGGCGCACAGCCGCATTTTATTTAACGGCAACTGCTACAGCGACGAGTGGAAAAAGGAAGCCGAAAAGCGCGGTTTGTATGTGTTGCCCACAACTGCGGATGCGCTGCCTCGTCTTATAGATCAGAAAAATGTGGAGCTATATGCGCGCCACAAAATATTCTCAGAGCGCGAGCTCCATTCCCGTTACGAGGTACAGCTTGAAAGCTACGTGAAGGTTGTTAGCATCGAGGCAAAGACTATGCTCGAAATGACCCACCGCGACATTTTGCCCGCCGTAATCGCTTACCAGACGGAGCTTAGTATAGCGGCTACGAAAAAAGCGCAGCTGTTTACTTCATACACAACGGAAACAGCTCTGTTAACACGGATGGCGGCAATGACCGACGAGCTCTATAAAAGAGCCGATATGCTTGATAAAAAACTTGACGAGGTGAAGGCGGAAAAAGATGTGCTGAAGGCCTCTATGCTATGCAAGGATACAATGCTTCCCGCAATGGCGGAGCTTAGAGAAATTGCCGATAAACTGGAGGTTGTAACCTCCCGCAGGCATTGGCCTTTTCCGACGTATGAGGAACTCCTGTACAGCTTATAATAACAATTGTAAAATATAATGAAATTTGCCGTAAGGGCCCACTTAGGGCCCTTGCTTGACTTGACAATAACGTTTTGCAAGGATATCATATATATGGTTTGAAAAATGCAATTTTCGCTGCATGCGAAATCCACAATATCATCATCACATCTAAGCGGAGGTATTTTATGAACGCCTATATCGAGGAAGTCCTTGAGAAAGTCAGAAAACGCGACGCGAACGAGCCGGAATTTCTGCAAACCGTTGAAGAGGTTCTGAGTTCCCTCGAGGTCGTGGTTGACAAGCATCCTGAGTATCAGAAGCTCGCGCTGCTCGAGCGCATGGTAGAACCCGAGCGCACCATTGAGTTCCGCGTTACCTGGACCGACGATGCCGGTCAGGCACACGTCAATCGCGGCTACCGCGTACAGTTTAACAGCGCCATCGGGCCCTATAAGGGCGGTTTGCGCTTTGCTACGCATGTAAACTTAAGCGTTATGAAGTTCCTCGGTTTTGAGCAGACCTTCAAAAACAGCCTCACCTCGCTTCCCATCGGCGGCGGCAAGGGCGGCAGCGATTTCGATCCCAACGGCAAGAGCGACGCTGAAATCATGCGTTTCTGCCAGGCCTTCATGACCGAGCTCTATCGCCACATCGGTCCCGACATCGACGTACCTGCCGGCGACATCGGCGTAGGCGGCCGCGAGATCGGCTACCTGTTCGGCCAGTATAAGCGTATTCGCGGCGCGTATGAGAATGGCGTGCTTACCGGCAAAGGTCTTTCCTACGGTGGCAGCCTCATTCGTCCGGAAGCCACGGGCTTTGGCGCAGTATATTATGCCAATGAAGTTTTCAAGCACGAAAACGATACTATTAAGGGCAAGACATTCGCTATCTCCGGCTTCGGCAACGTGGCTTGGGGCGTTGCGACTAAGGTTGCGGAGCTCGGCGGCAAGGTCGTTACCCTTGCGGGTCCCGATGGTTACATCTACGATCCCGACGGCGTAATCACCAAGGAAAAGCTCGACTACATGCTCGTTATGCGTAACTCCGGCCGCAACCTCGTGAAGGACTATGCGGATAAATTCGGCGTAGAATTCTTCAAGGGTGAAAAGCCGTGGGGCCGCAAGGTAGACGTTATCATGCCCTGCGCGATGCAAAACGAAGTACGTATGCCGGAAGCCGAACAGATCGTTAAAAACGGCATCAAGTACTATATCGAAGTTTCCAACATGCCCACCACCAACGACGCACTTGCTTACCTCATGAAGAGCGGCCTCATCGTTGCACCGAGTAAGGCTGTTAACGCCGGCGGCGTTGCCACCTCGGCGCTTGAAATGAGCCAGAACTCCCAGCGCATCAGCTGGTCCGCAGAAGAAGTGGATGCGAAGCTTAAGACCATCATGGTCAACATCCATAAGGCTTCCGCGGATGCCGCTAAGGAATATAACCTCGGTTACAACCTCGTAGCCGGCGCGAACATCGCAGGCTTCAAGAAGGTTGCCGACGCCATGACGGCGCAGGGCCTTGTTTGAGAATAGCAACAACTGTGCTATAATAAAGGGCGGAGCAAATGCTCCGCCCTTTTTCATCTATTTTTTACATACGGAGGAAGTATGGAACATATTCAGAGGCAGGCGATCAGCGCCATACGCGTGCTTTCGGCGGAAGCTGTACAAGCGGCAAATAGCGGACACCCGGGGCTGCCCATCGGCTCAGCGCCCATGGCATACACCTTGTTTTCGCAGATGAAGCAAAACCCTAAAAACCCCAACTTCGAAAACCGCGACAGATTTGTAT
>JAEZLG010000174.1 GCA_023435855.1 Bacillota bacterium
AAGTGGTGACCCCTAGGAGACTCGAACTCCTGTTACCGCCGTGAAAGGGCGGTGTCTTAACCGCTTGACCAAGGGGCCTTGCATTTAAAATGGTCGGGGTGAAGGGATTTGAACCCCCGGCCCCATGCTCCCAAAGCACGTGCGCTACCAAACTGCGCTACACCCCGTTTGCATTCGCTCGAAGCGACGCTTAATAATATACCGCATCGAGAAAGCATTGTCAACGGGAATTCTTTTAAAATTACTATGTTTTCGCGTAACAGTGTCTGTCTTGCGCGCGCGTAAGGAAGCATATATAATTAGGATATACTTTTAAAGTAACAGGATGGAGTACCTTTAATGTTAGGGCAAAGACCGGGTCCAAGTTCGGAACTTACAAAAAGCCGGGAGGCGGCGTTAAGGCTGCATGACGATGTTTTAAATAGAAAACTAAGCTATTTTATCGAATCCTATGGCTGTCAGATGAACGATCACGATGCCGAAAAGCTTGCAGGTATGCTGCAAAGCTGCGGTTATCAAAAAGCCGAAAGTAAGTTAGATGCAGATCTTATTTTATTCAATACCTGCTGCGTGCGCGAGCATGCGGAACTTAGGGTTTTCGGCAATATCGGAGCACTCAAAAAGCGTAAGGACGAGAAGCCGGAGCTTTTAATCGGCGTATGTGGATGCATGATGCAGCAAAAGGATGTGGCGGAAAAGCTTTTTAAGCGCTTTCCTTTTGTCGACATTGTATTTGGTACGCACGAGCTGCACCGTTTTCCGGTACTGCTAGAAAATGCACTCAACGGTGCACGCAGTTTCTCCGTTACGGATAGCGATGGTGAAATTGCCGAGGGACTTCCCGTCGATAGGCTCGGGCGTTTTCAAACCAATGTTACCATAATGTACGGGTGCAATAATTTCTGCTCGTACTGTATCGTGCCGTATGTGCGCGGTCGGGAGCGTTCCCGCGCTTCTCAAGATATACTTGGCGAGATTGAAAGCCTTGCAGAGGGCGGTTTTAAGGAAATAACGCTCTTAGGGCAAAACGTCAATTCCTACCGCGGTGACGGGGGAGATACGAGCTTTGCAAAGTTGTTAAGCATGGCGAACGATATCGATAAAATCGAACGTTTGCGTTTCATGACCTCGCATCCGAAAGACCTTTCACCCGAGCTTATACAAGCAATGGCAAGCTGTAAAAAGGTTTGCAACCACATTCACCTTCCGGTACAGTCCGGCAGTGACAGGGTGTTAAAGCGCATGAACCGTGGTTACACGCGTGACAAATATCTAAATCTTGTGAAAGCGCTCCGCGAAAACGTAAACGGGATTGAGATCACCACCGATATTATCGTTGGTTTCCCGGGTGAAACGGAGGAGGATTTTCAAGATACGCTCTCTCTCGTTAGAGAGGCAGGTTTTTCTGCTGCTTATACCTTCATGTATTCGCCGCGAAACGGCACTTCCGCCGCCCGCATGGAGGAGCAGGTTGAAAAGGTTGTTAAAAAAGAAAGGCTTGAGCGATTGAACAATCTGCAAGCTGAGCTTTTACGGGATAATAATAAGAAGTATATAGGCATGGAGGGGACGGTACTCGTGGAGGGATGCGACCTGCGTGCAACACCTATGGCCTATGGTAAACTCGGTAACTTTAAAATGGTATACTTTCCCGGTGACGAATCCATGGAGGGGCAGCTTATACGCGTACGCATCACAAAAACGCATAGCAACTCCCTTATAGGGGAAATCGCCGAGTAAAATAAAGATAAGCTTTTCCTAATGAGGAAAACGGAGGGTACTATGGTAATCGAAAAAGCAAGAGAACTGGGTATCGCCTTGAGCGAATCCACCGAATTTAAGAGACTGAACGACGCCAGAACGGCTATAGATGCTGACGGCGCGCTTACCGATATGATCGATTCGTTCACGAATAAACGTCAGGAGATCATGGAAGCGCTATCCGACGAGGACGCCGATCATGCACTTTTGAGTGCTACTTCTCGCGAGATGGAGCGTATACAGGCGATTCTTCTCGAAAACAAGTTATTCAAAGAGATGCTTGACGCTCAAAACGACTTTCAAACGCTCATGTCGCGCGTAAACACCGAAATCGCCACCTGTATCGGCATGGAAAACGCCGGCGACGAAGGCGCATGCAGCGGCAGCTGCACATCCTGCCACGGTTGCAAGCATTAATGGGTGCGGATAAAAGCATTTCGGCGAAGCTTACGCCGATGATGCAGCAGTATTTAAACCTCAAGGAAAAGCATGCGGATTGTCTGCTGCTTTTCCGTTTGGGGGATTTTTACGAACTCTTTTTTGACGATGCCGTCACCGCATCACGAGAGCTTGAGATAACGCTCACCGGGCGCGATTGCGGACTTAGCGAACGCGCTCCCATGTGCGGTGTTCCGTACCATGCTGTTGATACCTACATCAACAAACTCATTGAAAAAGGCTATAAGGTTGCCATCTGCGAGCAACTTACCGATCCGGCACTCAGCAAAGGCCTTGTGGAACGTGATATCATCCGCATCATCACGCCGGGAACGGTTATTGAGGAAAGCATGCTCAATGACCGCAAAAACAATTACATCGCGTCCATCTTCTTCCAAGACGCCGATGTGGGGCTTGCGTACTGCGATGTATCGACCGGTGTTTTTTATGCGCTATCTCTAAATCGCGAAGGCTTTGAGGACGAGCTTACAAGCGAACTCGCCCGCATACAGGCTACAGAAGTAATCGCAAACGATGCACTCTTTTTGCAGGAGAACCTAATAAAAAGCATACAGTCATCAAGCTATACTACGTGCTATTCAAGCGATGCCTACTTACCGGCTGCGGCTGAGGGCACGCTTTCTTCGCATTTCGGAACGGACGGTATCAAAAAAATCAAAGAGTATCCTCAGGCGCTATGCGCGAGTGGTGCGCTTCTTTCTTATTTGGAAGAAACACAGAAAAACGAGCTCGTCCACTTTAAGAATATTGAACTGTTTGAGCGCAGCAAATTCATGAGCATCGATGCCGCCACAAGGAAGAATCTCGAACTCACGCAACCCATCCGTACCGATGCGGGCAAGCGTGCAACGCTTCTTTACCTTTTGGATAAAACCTGTACATCTATGGGCGGCAGACTGATTCGCACATGGGTTGAACAGCCGCTGCAGTCTACCTATGAGATAGGGCAGAGGCTTGATGCGGTGGAGGAGCTCGTAAAAAGGCCCGTGCAGCGTTCTGCACTTATTAAGAGTCTCGAATCCGTCTACGATATCGAGCGGCTTTGCAGCCGTATTGCTTACGGTACCGTGAATGCACGAGACTGTGAAGCGCTGCGCGTTTCACTCTCAAGGCTTCCAAACATCATTGCAATCGTATCGAAGCTTACTGCCCTCGAATTTGAGAATACCGCCGCCATGCTTGACCCCATGGAGGATATTTATGCCCTCCTGGCAAACGCTATCGTTGATGGACCACCTTTAAGCGTGAAAGAGGGAGGCGTTATTAGGGACGGATATAACCCTGAGGTGGATTCTTACCGCGATGCTTCCAGAAACGGCAAGGAATGGTTAAGTAAGCTTGAGGTGCGTGAGCGTGAGGCAACGGGCATCAAAAACCTCAAGATCGGCTACAACCATGTTTTCGGCTATTACATCGAGGTCACAAAATCGTACCAGCACCTTGTGCCTTATTCCTACCAGCGCAAGCAAACGCTTGCCAATTGCGAGCGTTACGTGAACCCCGAGCTAAAGGAGCTTGAGGAAACCATTTTAGGTGCGGAGGAAAAATGCATAGCGCTCGAGTATAAGCTTTTTACCGAGCTTCGAGAAACGCTGCTTTTATGCATAGCACGGCTTCAGCAAAACGCAGCGCTTTTATCTAAACTCGACGCCTACCAGTCGTTCGCACAGGTCGCATTTACGAACGATTATTGCAGACCTTTGGTACAGCAAAACGGTAAAATTGAGATAAGTGAAGGCCGTCATCCGGTGGTGGAAAAGTCTTTGAAGGCCGGGTTCATTCCCAACAATACGCTTCTTGACAATAAGGATAATAGGCTTTTAATCATCACAGGCCCTAATATGGCAGGGAAAAGCACCTATATGCGCCAGGTAGCGCTCATTACCCTTATGGCTCATATCGGAAGCTTTGTGCCGGCTAAAAAGGCAAACATCTGCATCACGGACAAGATATTCACGCGTGTAGGTTCATCCGATAACGTAAGCGCCGGACAGAGCACATTCATGGTAGAGATGTCGGAAATGTCCAACATCCTCAACAACGCTACACCGCGAAGCCTTCTCATCATCGATGAGATTGGGCGGGGCACAAGCACGTTTGACGGCTTAAGCATTGCTTGGTCGGTTCTTGAATATATAGCAAGCCGTGAAAGATGCGGTGCGAAAACGCTGTTTGCCACGCACTACCATGAGCTGACGGAGCTTGAAGGCAAGCTTACGGGCATAAAAAACTATCGAATATCCGTAAAGGAGCTCGGCGATAACATTATATTTTTGCGCAAGATCGTGCGTGGTAGTGCGGATAAGAGCTTCGGTATACAGGTTGCACGCCTCGCGGGGCTTCCGGAAATCATTCTTTCACGCGCAAAGGAAATTTTAACAAAACTTGAGTCGGCCGATATCAACCACGAGTCGATCTTAGGTGATGACGATCCGCCGCAGCAACTCACACTATTTGGATCTGCTGAACCCAACGATATCATGGAAGAGCTAAAAAGCCTTTCTGTCGACGATATCACACCTATGGACGCGCTTACAAAACTCTACGATTTGCATGTGCGCGCCAAACTAAGGTAAATACGTATGAAACGGATCAAAGTTTTAAGCCTGGAAACTGCTAACCGTATTGCCGCGGGCGAGGTGGTGGAACGCCCCGCGTCCGTGGTGAAGGAGCTCGTAGAAAACGCGCTCGATGCGGGAGCGACTTCTGTCACCATCGAAATACTTGGAGGCGGCATCGACTATATTCGCGTGAGCGACAATGGCGGCGGCATTTTAAAAGATGATATATCTACCGCATTTTTAGCGCACGCCACGAGCAAGATTTCCGTTTCTGAGGATTTGGAGCATATTGAAACCTTGGGCTTTCGCGGTGAAGCGCTTGCCTCCATCGCGGCAGTAGCAAAGGTTTGTGTAAAGACACGCGTTAAAGATGAGATAGAGGGAACGCAGCTTTTCGTAGAAGGCGGACAGATGCATCCGGTTGAGGATTTCGGATGCCCTGAAGGGACGACTATGGAGGTTTCGGACCTTTTTTACAACGTTCCGGCACGGCTTAAATTCTTAAAGCATGCACGTGCTGAGGCAAGTGCTGTCAGCGACTATGTTTCACACATGATCCTCTCGCATCCGGGCGTTTCGTTTCAACTTATCAGCAATTCAAGGACAGTTTATCACAGCATGGGCGATGGCAGTCTCTATAACGCTATCTACTGCGTATACGGCACCGATGTTTTACCGCATTTAAACGAGGTGCACTACGACGATGCCTACATGAAGATAACGGGCTATCTAGGTACGGCGCAGATCGCTCGGCCTACACGCAGTTATCAATCATTTTTTGTAAACGGGCGCTATATTCGATCGCAAAAGCTCTCGTTTGCCGTACAGCGCGCTTTTGATACGCGGTTGATGGTCGGAAAATTTCCGTTTCTGGTTCTGGATTTGCGTATATCAAGCCGTGAAGTGGATGTAAATGTTCACCCAAATAAGCTTGAGGTGCGTTTCAAGGACGATGACCGAGTGACACGTACTGTTTACAGCGCTGCCCGTATGGCACTTGCACAGCTCGATGCACCCGGCCCACGGCAAGAGATCGAAACGGAAACCTCAAATGTAAACAACGAAGAAATCGGCCGCGTGGCCGATAAGGTTTTCGAAAGCAGTGGGGAAGGGGAGACAACGAACTTTTCTTTCAATCGGGTAAGCGCTGCATCGCAGGTTATTAAAACCGATTCGTCATCGCTCAAGACGTCCGAGTATTCCTATGAAAATAAAACGAATACACCTGCGTGGGAGGCTGTATCACCAATACTGAAAACTTCTCCCGGTACAGTGCGGGAATCGCAGACGGATTTTTCGTTTTTACGTGCAACTGCGCCGATTTTACCCGAAATAAAGGACGAAGCATTCGTAATCGCACAACAGCCGCTACAGCTTGATATGGGTGCTGCGTCGTATAAGGTCATAGGCGCTTTATTTGACAGCTTCTGGGTGATTCAGCAAAACGAAGATATTTTCTTCCTCGACCAGCACGCCATGCATGAACGCAAACTTTACGAACAAATGATGCGAAAAGGATTAAACCCAGATTCGCAGATGCTTCTGATACCCATGGTGATACGCTTTTCACCGCTTGAATTTGAAACACTCCTAGGCAACATGGAGCAATTTGAAGCGCTCGGTTTTGAAATGGAGGAGTTTGGACCGCTCACCATGAACGTGCGCGCGGTGCCGCTTGTGGTTGGACAGCCGCAGACCGCGGAGTTTTTGCATGAAGCGCTCAACATACTTGATAAGAAAAACCGCGTGGCTACCATAGACGTAAAGCGTGCTATGCTCATACAAAGCGCATGCAAGCATGCCATTAAAGCAGGCGATCCCATTACGTCCCAAGAGATTGAAGCGCTCATTACGGCCTATCAAAAGGAGGGCATCCCCATGACATGCCCGCATGGACGGCCTGTAATGGTGAAGATGGCGCGGCTCGAGTTTGAAAAGTTGTTTAAGCGTGTGGTATAGAATATGGGAAAAGAAAAAACAAAGCTAGGCGTACTCGTCGGCCCAACAGCTTCGGGGAAAACCGCACTTTCAATAAAGTTAGCCAAGCGGATGGATGCAGAAATCGTATCCGCAGACTCCATACAGCTCTATAAGGGCTTCGATATCGGTTCTGCGAAACCTACGCCAAACGAGCGGCAAGGGATCAGGCACCATCTTCTTGATGTGTACGAGCCTATCGAGCAAAACGCAAGTGTATCGCGCTATCAAGCGTTTGCGCAAGACGCGATTGCGGACATTATTTCCCGTAACAAGTTTCCACTCGTGGTAGGCGGCACGGGGCTTTATGTGAATGCACTTACGTTCCCGCTAAATTTCACGGGTGCAAAGTCAGACCCGGCACTTCGTGAGCAATTGAATGAATTGGAATTGCAGACACCGGGATCGCTCCATGCGCTTTTAGGTCAACTCGATCCGAAAAGTGCACAACGCCTGCACAAAAACGATATCAAGCGCATCATACGCGCTATAGAAATTGTTCGCCTCACCGGAAAAACCATCAATGAATACGGCGGCGATTTTGAAAATAAACGAAGTGAGGAAATACCCTACGATGTGCGTATGATTGGCCTTACAATGCCGCGTGAACTTTTGTATGAGCGAATTGAGCAGCGCGTGGATGAAATGATGCGTGTAGGACTTCTTGATGAGGTGCTGCGCTTGAAAGAACTCGGCGTTACAGCGGATATGCCGGCCATGCAAGGTTTAGGGTATAAGCAGCTTTATGCGCATCTTGTGGGCACATGTAGCCTCGAACAGGCGGTCGCAAACGTAAAGCTTGAAACGCGGCATTTTGCCAAGCGACAGATTACCTGGTTTAAACGAGACAAACGAATTCGTTGGTTTGATGTTACAGCGTATGAGAGCATCGATGCACTTGCAAACGATGCAATCAGTGCGATGGAAGGGGAAACGGAATGAAGCCTATCAATGTGCAGGACACTTTGCTTAACGCGGTCAAGAAAGAAAAAATACCGGTTTCCATATTTGTAACAAACGGATTTCAAATAAAAAACGCGTTTCTCCGAGCGTTTGATAATTTTGTCTTGCTTGTTGAAACAGACTCAAAGCAAATGATGATCTACAAGCATGCCGTTTCCACTATAACGCCCGAAACACCTGTGCAGCTTGATTTTCAAAAGAACCCTGAAAGCGAGGACAATTAAAACTTGAACGATATAAATCCCTTTGGTGTGCTAAAGCTTCATAAACGTGCTATACAGATAACACTTCAAGCCGAATCCGAACTTTCAGAGGTTTTTTCCCGTATTGACGAGATAGAAGCGGAAAATCAGGCGCGCGTGTTAAACGCTTTTCAGGAGGAAAGGGTAGCACTGCGGCATTTTTCACCTACAACTGGCTACGGCTACGGCGACGATGGTCGCGATACGCTCGACCGTGTGTTTGCACGAGCGCTTGAGGCGGAGGATGCGCTCGTCCGTCCGCAGCTCACCTCGGGTACGCATGCCATTTTCACGGCGCTGGCTGGGCTTTTAGAGCCAAACGATACGCTTCTGTCCGTTACAGGCAAACCCTACGATACGCTTGAAAAGGCGATCGGCATTAGCGGTGATGAATACGGCTCGCTAAAACGCCTCGGTGTGAGGTATAAGGAGATTGAGCTTGTTGATGATGGGAAAATCGACCTCGATGCTGTCCTAAATTCGCTTGAATCACCGGTAAAGATCGTATATGTGCAGCGCTCTCGAGGTTATTCGTGGCGTAATGCTATACTACCGGAGCATATGGAGCCATTGTTTGCTGCCGTGCACAAAAAGGCACCGCAGGCAATTATCGTAGTGGACAATTGCTACGGTGAATTTACTTGTGCACATGAGCCTGCGTTTTACGGTGCGGATGTTGAAATCGGCTCACTCATCAAAAACCCCGGCGGCGGGATTGCGCCAACAGGCGGGTATATTGCTGGAAAATCAACTTACATAGAGCGTATCGCACAAAGGCTTACAGTGCCGGGTATGGGTCGCGAGGTCGGTTCCTATGCGGGGAGCTATCAGCCCTTTTATCAGGGCCTGTTTATAGCGCCGCATATAACCGCACAAAGTGTTAAGACAGCCGCTTTGTTTGCAAAGGTATTTGAACTTATGGGCATGGAAACGATGCCGCAAAGTGCTGCCATTCGCTCCGATATCGTGCAGGCATTACGTTTTTCTTCTGCTGAGGCGCTGATCGCGTTTTGCCAAAGTATTCAAAAGGCATCGCCTGTGGATAGCTTTGCCGTGCCGGAACCTTGGGATATGCCGGGTTATTCAAATGAGGTCATCATGGCCGCAGGCGCGTTTGTTCAGGGCGCATCCATTGAATTAAGTGCCGATGCACCGCTTATCGCACCTTATACGGCTTATGTGCAGGGAGGGCTGACATACAGCCATGGTAGAATTGGTGTAATGTATGCTCTCGATGCGCTCATAAAAATCGGACAAATCTAGTCATAGCAAAAGGGCAAAAGCAAGCTTGCTTTTGCCCTTTATTCATTTGACAGCTCTATTTTCACACAAACATGATTGACTCTTAGTACTGACGAATCAGGCCAACCACCTTACCTACGATTTCTACATTGTCATAGCTCGCGTAAATAGGGGACATACTTGTGTTTTCCGGCTGAAGCCGGACCCTGTCCTTTTCAAAAAACACGCGTTTCACGGTAGCGGTATCTCCGCCGATGCGTGCGACGACAATATCGTTATTGCCTACAGACATTCCGCTGTGAACAACAATCATATCGCCGTCAAACATACCGATGTCGATCATACTTTCGCCGCTTACGCGCAGCAAAAAAGCCTCGTCCGACTGCGCACCATGTAGGAGCAAAGGGGGAAGGGGGAAGTATTCTTGAATATTATCCTCTGCAAAAATGGGTTGACCTGCTGCAACCGTGCCTACAAGAGGAATCGACTGTGCTTGCGGAGCGGCAGCTTGCGTGAGCGTGATGGAACGCTGCATGGAGGGGTTAAGGCGTATGTAGCCCTTATCGGAAAGCCCTTTTAAATGCGAATGTACGCTCGAAGTGGATTTTAAGCCGACTGCAGCGCCTATTTCACGTACGGTAGGCGGAAAGGAACGCTCTTCAATAAATGAGCGGATATAGTCATAAACCGCCTGCTGTGTCTTTCCTAAGCCTTTCATATGGGAAACCGCCTTTTATTGATTATGCATTCGGTGGTATAATACTAGTAGTATTATACCACAGGCGGTGTAAAACGGCAAACACTTGTTCGTTTTGCGCCGCAAAGGAGCGAAACAATGGAAGATCATCTTCAAACCGATGATATCTGTGATCTTGATTCGAATAAAATTTGCGATAATTGCTGCAAATGCCTCGAGCAATCCGATGAGCCAATAAATGATAGTGGCTACCGCGTGATTACAGCTAAATTTCGCGCAGAGGATACGGAAAAATACGGCGTTGAACGCGAGCAGGAATCCGCCATTGCAGCGCTGTTTCAAGAAGAAGGGAACGACACAGAAGAATATGATGAAATAGATCCCTTGGATATTCCACCCGATCTTATGGCGGAATGGGAGGCGAAGCTCGCCGCGTCTTTTAGAATGGATGAGGAGGGGGACACCTCTTCGCAAACGAAACTAAAAGGCAGCAGGAAAAGGCGTGATTAGGTTTTAGGAGATTCCTCTTCCCGAAGCTTAACAACCTGTGCTGCGAGCCGCCTGCGGTCTTTTGAGATGGCGGCATAATGCCTGCGCGTAGTGTTCACGTCACGATGCCCGAGTACATCTGCGACAAGATAGATATCGCCCGTTTCGCGGTACAGCGAGGTCCCGTAGGTACTGCGAAGCTTGTGAGGCGATATTTTTTTGAGCGGTGTTGCAACAGAGGCATATTTTTTTACGAGGTTTTCAATGGCGCGCACGGTGAGACGCTTATTTTGTAGTGATAGAAACAGCGCATTTTCGTGCCCTTCAGCAGCCATAAGCTTTTCTCGATCGAGCATGTAGTTAAGAAGCGCAGCACGTGCTTCATCGCCAAACACTAAAATATCCTGTTTGCCGCCTTTTCTGATGATTGAAAATTCGTTGGCGCTGAAATTAATATCGTCCATATCGATTCCGACAAGCTCGCTGATGCGGATTCCCGTTCCCAAAAAGAGCGTTAGGATTGCCAAGTCGCGCGACTGCGTTAGCTTGTGGTATTTTTTTTGCGTTTCACTCAGACCTTCTCCGCTTTGTACGGCATCGAGAAGGTTAGCGACCTCATCCGGCTCTAAACGAACGATGTTTTTATCGCGGATCACGGGTATATCCACAAGGGCAGGGGGGTTGTGCTCGATTTTCTCCTTTTTGAGGAAGTATTTGTATAGGGAGCGTATCGCTGACAGCTTTCGCGCCTTTGCGCGCTCATGGTTAAACACTTCGGTGTTTTCTTCGTTGGTGTAAAGCGAGATATGCCCTAAAAACATCTCAATTTGCGTCGCAGACACGGAATCAAGCGCTGAGAGCGTAAACGTTTTAGCGGTGAAGTCCTTAAAATCTTCGAGCTCGGAAACCAGATACTTAAAAAACAGACGAAGGTCTACGGCGTAAGCATAGCGTGTCCTGATGAGTGTTGTGTTTTCCATGCCGCGGAAAAAATCCTCGCAAAACGGAGGAAGCTCTCTGAGCGCATCCTTGAGCTTGCGCAAATATTCCTTGTACTGTGTGCCGGCGTAGTCATTAGGCAAGCTTACTCGCGCCTCCTTCAAAAATACGTTTTCGGTGGGGGAATGAAAAAGTATCTCTAGAAATCCATCTTTCCATAATTTATACTATTCGTTAAAGACAAGTTTAACGAATAGTAAGGGATAAATCAAGAGTCAAAATGGATATTTACGGCGTTTTAGCAGCCTCTTCCGTACGAAGCTGCGCGATGGCCCCTCTTGCAAGCGCATCGCAGCGGTTGTTGTACGCGTTGTCGCTGTGGCCTTTTACTTTGATCCATTCCACGCGATGTGTTTTAGTAAGTGAAATCAATTCCTCCCAAAGGTCTCGGTTCTCCACATCTTTTTTTGAGCTCGTTCTCCAACCGTTCATCTGCCATTGATGAATCCATCGTTCGTTAAATGCACGCGCCAAATAAGCGCTGTCCGTATAAAGCTTCACTTCACAAGGTTCTTTAAGTGCTTTGAGAGCTTCGATGGCAGCCATAAGCTCCATACGGTTATTGGTTGTATGCGCCTCAGAACCGGAAAGCTCCTTTTCCGCCTCGTTGTATTTTAAAACTGCGCCCCAGCCGCCGGGTCCCGGGTTTCCCGAGCATGCTCCGTCCGTATAAATTGTTATAATTTTCACAAACAAATCCCCCGTATGTACTGTTTCTATTATAACATCCGGTCTATATCCTTGAAAGCGGATTCTTCGATTGACACCGATAAAGCAGAAATGCTATAATACCAACGTTGCAAATTTAGGGGCATGATGTAATGGTAACATAGCGGTCTCCAAAACCGTTCTTGAGGGTTCGAGTCCTTCTGCCCCTGCCAAAGAAACCACGCGAAAGCGTGGTTTCTTCAACTATGTTTGCTTTTCAACTACGTTATCAGTATTAACGCCTGTATTGCTTTAAGCCAAAAACAATAGAACTAAAATAATCTATACGATGCCTTTTAACCACATATCTATCAATTCGTACCGACTGCGGATAAACAATAGAAAACCTCTCCCCCGCCGATTATACTTGCAATATGACAAGGAGATGAAAAAACGTGCAGATTGAAGTCAAGCTTGACGCATCCTTAAGTGAACCCAAGGTTGTTATCTATGCCGACAGGATGAGCGACGAAGTGAGCGACATCGTCAAGAAGCTGTCCGAGGATATCCCGCAGATGATTGCCGGTTTTCACGAAAACACCCTTGAATTATTGGAGCCGACGGAGATCATCCGCGTGTATGCCGCTGCCGGAAAAACCTTAGCGGAAACGGAAAAGGGCGAATATTCGCTCCGACTTCGCCTTTATGAGGTGGAGAATAGGCTCGACAAACGGAGTTTTGTGCGGATATCCAACTCTGAGATTATCCATCTAAAAAAGGTGAAGACATTCGACTTGAGCTTTACGGGAACAATTTGCGTCGCTTTTAAAAACGGTACAGTCACGTATGTTTCGAGACGATATGTCAGAAAAATCAAACAAGTATTGGGAATATGAGGAGGTAACTATGAAGAAAATTGTGTTTTTGCGCGGGCTTTTGGGGTTTCCGCTCGGTATCACAGTGGGCTATATCATTACCATTTTTATTTCGTTTAGCTTAGGTACCGGTCAATATTCGCCTTGTGTACCGCAACTTGCCGAGGCTTTGGGGAATGAAGTCGGTGCAGTTGTTTTACAGGCAACACTTTGCGGGCTAATCGGGGCCTCTTTTGCGGCATGTTCCGTGATTTGGGAAATGGAAAAATGGAGCATTGCAAAGCAAACGGGTATCTATTTTCTCATAACAGCTCTTACAATGATGCCGATTGCTTATTTTCTAAACTGGATGGAGCATACGGTAACCGGATTTCTGGTTTATTTCGGTGTTTTTGTCGTGATCTTTTTAATCATATGGGCAATCCAATACCTAATTTGGCGAAGAAAGATCAACCAAATGAACGAAAAGCTGAAAAAATAAAGACTGAAAAAGTAAAAGCGGCTGATTTCTTAAGAAGTCAGCCGCTTTTACGTTGTTTCAAACGCAGAACCTTGCGATGTAGTTGCTGAGATTTTCATAAGCAATCTTTTGAATATCCGCTTCTGAAAAGCCTTCGCGCCTGAGTGCCTCAAAGAGCTTTGGAAAGTTGCCGCTGTGCTCCATATCGAACGGGTAGACGCTCATGCCGTCAAAGTCTGAACCTAGCCCTACGGCGTCTATGCCTGCAATGCCGGCAATATGCGAAATGTGTCTTATAATATCGGTGATAGATGCCGTTTTTTTGTCCGTTAACTGCGGCGGATAGAAATTGACGCAAACCACACCATTTTGCTTTGCGATTGCACGAATGTGCTCATCCGTGAGCGAACGCGGATGGCTGCATACAGCGCAGGCGTTTGAGTGAGAAGCAAAAATGGGAACGGTAGCGATCTCCAACACCTCGTCAATGCCTGCACCGTTTAAATGCGCTACGTCGGGCGCGATGCCGATGCGGCACATCTCCTCCACTACCCTTCTGCCAAGCTCCGTAAGACCCTTTTTGCCGCGTCTCATCGCGGGTGACGCAAGCTCGTTGGTAGAGTTCCAGGTAAGCGTCATGGCGCGTACACCGAGTCTATGGAAAAGCCGCAGGTTTTCCAGCCTTCCGTGAATTGCCTCACCGCCTTCCACAGTCAATACCGTAGCGATTTTGCCGCTTTGCCGGGAAAAACCTTTTGAAAAAGGCACAAGGGAGTCGTTCTCCTCGAGCATCCGCCAGTATGCATCAAAGAGATCGAGAGCTTGCTGCAAGCAAGATAAACGGCCTGCAGGATCCACCCACGCCGCAAAAAATTGCAGTTTAACATTCCCTTTGGACATTCGCTCCAAATTAAGTGATTGATGCTTTTTGAGCGATTGTAAGCGAAAGCCGTTATGCACCATGTAGTAAAGAAAATCACAGTGTGCATCAGCAACGGGAATACGGTTTTCCATGTACTTGCCTCTTTCTTAAACATAAAAGGGATATACTTTTTCAAGCATATCCCTTTTTCAATGAAGGCGCAACGCCTTACTTTGCAAATTCCACCGCGCGGGTCTCGCGGATAACATTAACCTTAATCTGACCCGGATACTCAAGCTCGGATTCTATACGCTTCACAATCTCCTTCGCCATTATGATGGTATCGGCATCGTTGACGTTTTCCGGCTTTACAAGGATACGTACCTCACGGCCTGCCTGTATCGCAAAGGATTTATCATCGCCCTCGAAGGAGTTTGCGATCTCTTCAAGCTTTTCAAGGCGCTTGATATAGTTTTCAAGCGTTTCACGGCGTGCACACGGCCGAGCGGCCGAAATAGCATCGGCAGCCTGCACAAGCACCGCCTCGATGGAGGTGGGCTCCACGTCGCCGTGGTGCGCCATGATGGCATTGATGATTTGGTTGTTCTCGCGGTATTTCTTGGCGAGATCCGCACCGATTTGCACATGCGGGCCTTCCACCTCATGGTCAACCGCTTTGCCGATATCGTGCAATAGACCCGCGCGTTTGGCAAGTGTAATGTTTGCGCCAAGTTCTGCAGCCATTATGCCCGCGAGATGCGCTACTTCGATAGAGTGCTTGAGCACGTTCTGACCATAGCTCGTACGGTATTTGAGGCGGCCCAGAAGCCTTACAAGCTCGTGGTGCAGCCCATGTACGCCAACTTCAAATACGGCCTGTTCGCCCGCTTCCCGTATCTGCGTATCGACTTCTTTCTTTGCTTTCTCCACCATTTCCTCGATACGGGCAGGATGGATACGCCCATCGAGAATAAGCTTTTCAAGCGCAATGCGAGCGACCTCGCGGCGCACGGGATCAAAGCCCGAAAGAATGACGGCTTCAGGTGTATCGTCGATAATAAGGTCAACGCCGGTTGCGGTTTCAAGCGTGCGGATGTTACGGCCTTCGCGGCCGATGATGCGGCCCTTCATTTCGTCGTTCGGGAGAGGTACAACGGAAACGGTGGTTTCCGCAACGTGATCGGCTGCAACGCGCTGTACCGCAAGAGATACGATGTTACGAGCCTTCTTATCGGCCTCTTCCTTAGTTTTAGCTTCAATTTCGCGAATCATTACCGCCGCTTCGTGACGCGCTTCGCGCTCCACATTGTTCAATAGGATGGTTTTCGCCTCATCCATAGACAATCCGGAGATGGTTTCTAGTTCTTTTAATTGCTTGTCATGAAGCTCCTGTATAGAAGCTTCCAGGCCCTCTACGTCTTTTTGCTTTTTGAGGAGGGCTTCCTCACGCTGTTCGATACCGTCGAACTTTTTATCAAGCGTTTCCTCGCGTTGTATTAGCCTGCGTTCCGTACGTTGGAGCTCCGACCGCCTGTCCCTGAGCTCCCGTTCACTCTCGCTTTTGATGCGGTATACTTCTTCTTTGGCTTCGAGTACGGTTTCCTTTTTAATGGTTTCGGCTTTCTTCTGCGCGTCGTCGATCATTTTCTTGACGGCATCTTCCGCCTTTGCAACCTTAGCTTCTACAATGTTTCTTCTGTAGTGGTAACCGCCTGCTATGCCCAGCCCAAGGGCAACCACCCCGACAACTGCGGGGATTATGATGTCAATCACCGGATAGAGCACCTCCAAAAATATATAAAATGTATCCGAATTTGGCATATAGCATGCACAGATACAATTTCATAAATAAAACACGAATAATACACGCCTATTTACAAAAAACATACCGGCACAATAACTCTAAAATATTGTAAACCCTTTAAAAATAAAAGTCAAGGACGCCGAAAATGCGGCGTCCTAATTGTAAATCTTTTGTGTTTTTTGTTGCGTTATTTAAAATAAAATATATTTTTAAAGCGGCTAGGAGAGTTTCTTACATCATTCGTCAAAAGTATCGTCAGAATCGTTATCTGATTCTTGTGAAAGCTCGATTTTACTGAGTTCTGCGCGGATTTTCCCTTCGATCTCTGCGCAAAGTTCTTTATTGTCTTTTAAGAAAATACGAGCGTTATCGCGGCCCTGACCAATGCGTAAATCGCCGTAGGAGTACCATGCGCCAGTTTTCTGAATGATTTTGCGGGCAGCTGCCATATCCAGGATGGATCCCTCTTTTGAGATGCCTTCACCGTATATGATATCAAACTCAGCTGTTTTAAACGGAGGTGCAACCTTGTTTTTGACAATCTTTATGCGCGTACGGTTACCATAAGCTTCGTTCCCGTTTTTAAGCGTATCAATTTTGCGAACATCCAGGCGTATGGATGCATAGAATTTAAGCGCCTTACCGCCGGTGGTTACCTCCGGGTTGCCAAACATAATGCCCACTTTTTCGCGCAGTTGGTTGATGAAAATAACGATTGTGTTGGACTTACTTATTACACCCGCAAGCTTCCTGAGCGCTTGCGACATAAGCCTTGCCTGTAACCCGACGTGAGAGTCACCCATATCGCCTTCGATTTCGGCTTTGGGTACTAGCGCTGCCACAGAGTCGATAACCACGATGTCGATAGCACCGCTTCGCACAAGTGCTTCGGTAATCTCAAGCGCCTGCTCGCCGTTGTCCGGCTGGGAAACGTAAAGCTCATCTACGTTTACACCCAAATTTTTGGCGTACACCGGGTCGAGTGCGTGCTCTGCATCAATGAAGGCTGCAGTGCCGCCGAGCTTTTGCGATTCAGCAATAACATGCAGCGCCATGGTGGTTTTACCGGAGGATTCCGGTCCGTAAATCTCTATAATCCTGCCGCGCGGAATACCGCCTACGCCCAATGCGATGTCGAGCTCCAAACACCCGGAAGGTATTGTGGAAACGGTAATTTTGGAGGCGACGTCACCAAGCTTCATCACAGTACCTTTGCCAAACTGTTTTTCGATTTGGCTCAAGGCCATTTCCAATGCTTTTTCCTTCCCCACCATGCGGTTAATACACCATCCCTCTTGCAGAATAATTTATTATAACATTTGTTCGGGTTATTTGCATCTATTTTATTTTTCTGCGCAGTATGTCGAGCGCATTTAGCATGGATAGCTGCCGTATGCGTTCACGGCTCCCGCTGAAGCGGAACGCAAAGGCATCCGCACCGGAAGCGTCCGCAATTCCGATATACACAAGCCCTACGGGCTTTTCTAAGGTGCCTCCACTTGGCCCTGCAATACCCGTTACGGATAACGCTATATCGCTACAGGAACTCTTTTTCATACCCTCTGCCATCTCAATCGCTGTTTCGCGGCTGACGGCGCCGAATTCCGCAAGTGTTTCTTCCTTTACACCCAAACGCCTTTGCTTTGCAAGGTCGGAATAAGTAACAGCGCTTTCGAGGAAAAACGCCGAGCTTCCCGGCATGGAAACGACAGTCGATGCGATAAGCCCTCCCGTACAGCTTTCCGCTACAGAGAGTGTGAGGTTTTTTTCAATCATTAGCTTGCCGCAAACCTCATGCAGTGCCTCGTTACTCGTAGAGAATACCGCGTCCCCGAGGATTTCTTCTATCTTATCGAGTACGGGTTCGATAAGTGCCTCCCCCTCCACCACGGACTTACAGTGTGCCGTAACGCGAAGGGTTACCTCGCCCGCAAGAGCATAAGGTGCAATGGTGGGGTTTTGCTGGTTGTCGATAAGCTCCTTAAGGCGGTGTTCTACAGCCGATTCCCCTACCCCAAAGATTCGAACGACGCGAGAGTAGAGCATACTTCCTTCTCTTTGAGCTATATAAGGAAGCAGCTGATCCTCAACCATGGGTTGCATTTCGCGTGGCGGCCCGGGTAAGAGCACGATTGCCTTACCGTTCTCCTCTATAATGCAGCCGGGTGCAGTGCCGTTGTCATTCTTTAATATAATGGAACCTACTGGAAACATAGCCTGTTTCAGGTTATTGGGTGTCATTTCTCTGCCGGCAAAGTGTTTTTTAAGTATAGTTAGACTTTCCTCATCATAACGAAGCTCTTTATTGAAGAGAGCCGCAGCGGTCTCCTTCGTCAGGTCATCTCCGGTGGGCCCCAAGCCGCCGGTAACGATCACCAAGTTCGCACGCGAAAGCGCGAGGGAAAGCGTTTCACTAAGGCGTTTGGGATTATCTCCCACAACGGTCTGAAAATAGCAGTTCACACCCGCCGATGCAAGTCTTTGGGCGATGAACTGCGCATTGGTGTTGAGGATCTGCCCCATCAACAGTTCGGTTCCAACCGCAACAATCTCTGCTGTCATTATTTAAAACTTATTGCTCCTTTGTTTTTAATGATGTAATCTACGCCAGACCAGACTGTGAATAGTACCGATACCCACATGACGATCATCCCGAGGGGGAAACCGAGAATGCTTATAATAAAATCGTCAAGCATTATCATTATGATGGCGACACATTGGGTGATGGTTTTGGTTTTGCCAAGCCAGCTCGCCGCAATTACCTTGCCGTTACCGGCGGAAACAAGACGAATGCCGCTTATTATGAATTCCCGCGCTATGATGATAAACGCCGGTATGGGTGAAAGAAGATTCTCTGCTACAAGCATGACGAGCGCGCTTGACGTTAGGAGCTTATCGGCAATTGGGTCCATAAGCTTCCCGAAATCGGTAACGATCTTCTGCTTTCGTGCAATCTGTCCATCCAGGATATCCGTCATATACGCGAGAAAAAAAACGGCAGCTGCAAGATAGAGTTTCCAAGTAACGTCGATGTAAAAACAAGCTATGAACACGGGTACCAAGAGTATGCGAAGGATGGTTAGTCTGTTGGGTAAATTCATACCTGCTCTCCCTGTAAATCGTAATGGCCGGCACTTGTTATGCGTACTTGCGTAAATTCGCCTTCTTTAAGAGGTGCACCTGTACGAGTGAACGAAATAGATCCGTCCACCTCCGGTGCTTCGGCATAGGAACGGCCGAAGACAGTCTCTCCTTTGACTTCTTCCGTCAAAATGCGGTAGGTTCTGCCAACGCGTTTTTGATTGAGATTTAAGGAAATTCCACGTTGCAACTTCATAATCGCGTCGAGCCTTGCCTGCGCTGTCTCCTCATCGACCTGTGCCGGCATTTCGGCAGCGTGCGTGCCGTCCTCTGGTGAAAATACGAATGCGCCAAGTCTGTCGAAAGGATTTGCAGAGATAAAGTCGTAAAGCTCCTTAAAGTCATCCTCTGTTTCACCCGGGAAGCCTACCATAACGGTGGTGCGCAAAATGAAATCCGGAGAGGCGGAACGGATGTACTTTAAAATCCGTTCAATATGCTTGCGCGTGCCATGACGGTTCATAGCCGTAAGCATGCTTTGGGATATGTGCTGAATGGGAATATCGAGGTACGGAATGATCTTTTCCGATTTCAGCATTTCATCTACAAGTGCTTCGTCTACCGTGTTTGGATATGCATAAAGAACGCGAAGCCAAGTTAAACCATCGAGGGACGCAAGCTCTCCTAAAAGCTCCTTGAGCATCGGCCTGCCATAGATGTCGATACCATAGGCGGATGTGTCCTGCGCAATGGCAGTTAACTCTACGACGCCGCTGTTAATAAGAGCTTTGGCCTCACGAAGAAGGTTGTCCATCGGTACGCTTTTCTTTTGACCACGAATTAGCGGTATCGCACAATAGGTGCAGAGGTTATCGCATCCATCGGCTATACGAAGATAAGCGCTGTAATTGGGTGTTGTGAGGATGCGAGAGGCGAAGTCGCGTGTGCTTAAGGTTTCCTTCCCCGCAAGCGCTGCAAGCTTTTGTGCGAGCGTGATGTAATCCTTAACGCCCCAGAAGATATCCACCTCAGGGAGCTCCTTTTTGAGCTCGTCGGAATAACGTTGGCTCAAACAACCCGTCACCACGAGAAGCGAGCAAATTCCTTTTGTTTTGTACTGCGCCATTTCAAGGATGGTATCGATAGATTCCTGCTTGGCAGGCGTAATAAAGCCGCATGTATTGACGATAAGTATCTCTGCATCTGCGGGCTTTTGTACGATTACAAACCCCGATTGGGCGAGGTAGGAAAGCAGGTATTCGGTATCCACACGGTTCTTAGAGCAGCCGAGCGATATTACGCCCACTGTATTCATCATTCGTCCTCCGAAAGCTCGTTGCCAAATATGCGTTCATAGCCGAGCTGGTCAATTAAAATTTTACGCGGTTTTGCACCGTCAAAGCCGCTTACAATACCTTTTTGCTCCATGATGTCGATAAGCCGTGCAGCTCTTGCGTAGCCTACGCGAAGCCTGCGCTGGATCATTGAGATAGAAGCTTGTCCGCTGTCGAGCACGATCTTTACTGCGTCGGGTAAAAGTTCGTCCTCCTGCTTGCCGTTGCCCTGCGCAGCAGGAGAAGCGGCACTTTCGATTTCTTCGAGCATATCGGGTTCAAACTTAGGCTCGTTATTTTGCTGGGCAAAAAAGCCCATCACAGCTTCCACTTCCTCGTCGGAAACGTAGGCGCCTTGCGCACGAAGCGGCTTGTTTGCGCCGCTTGCGTGGAATAAAAGGTCGCCTTTGCCCAAGAGTTGCTCAGCGCCATTTTCATCGAGTATAATTCGTGACTCAAGGCCTGAGGACACTGTGAGCGCGATGCGCGATTGTATGTTGGACTTGATAAGCCCCGTTATAACATCCGCTCGAGGGCTTTGCGTAGCGATGATGAGATGGATGCCCGACGCACGGCCCAGTTGCGCAATGCGGCGGACGGAATCCTCCACCTCGCGGGAGGCAACCATCATAAGGTCGGCAAACTCGTCCACAATAATGACAATCTTAGGCAGCCTGTCCTCCGGCAGTGTTTGCAGGGAGTTATAGCGGGCAAGATCTCTCGCATTGAACTTAGCCATCTTTTTATAGCGCTGTTCCATTTCGCTCACGGCCCATTTGAGCGCACCTACCGCCTTTTTAGGCTCCGTCACCACAGGCAGCAGAAGATGCGGCATAGGCGAAAACACCTTCAGCTCCACCACTTTAGGGTCGACAAGAATCATGCGTACATCAGCCGGTGAGGATTTATAGATCATGCTGAGGATGATGTCGTTGATGCAAACGCTCTTGCCGGAGCCCGTAGTGCCGGCTATGAGAAGATGCGGCATCTTATCGAGATCGGCACAGACAATCTTTCCCGCAATATCCTTGCCGAGTACGAACATGATAGGCGACTTTGCACCTTGGAAATCCTTGGACTCGATAAGCTCGCGAAGTACGACACTCGATACGTTTTTATTGGGTATTTCGATGCCGATGGCAGCTTTTCCGGGTATGGGTGCTTCTATGCGCACGCTGGGAGCAGCAAGCGCGAGCGCAATATCGTCTGCAAGGCTTGTGATACGATTGACGCGCACACCCTGTGCAGGCTGCAGCTCATAGCGTGTGACGACGGGCCCAACGCTCACATTAATAATCCGCGCTTCGATGTTGAAATTCGAAAGCGTTTCAAGAAGAAGTTTGCCCTTCTCCGAGGGTGACTCCGTGGGAACTGCGGAAACCACGAGCTTTTTTAAAAGTGTGAACGGAGGCCGTTGATACTCGTGCACGGTCACATCTGCCTGTGGGGATACGATATTTGCCGCAGCGATGGGCTCTTCCTTTTTTGCTTTTCTTTCGGTTACAGTAGGTATAACCTCCTCGGACGGAGGCGCATATTGCGAGATCCTCGAGAAACGCTCTGATGGAGCGGGCGGCTCGGGCGGGATATAATCGTCGTAAAGTCGGTCATCAGTTTCTCCTTTTCCGTGAAAGGATAATGCCTTTGCATTTTTATGAGATTCACTGCGTTTTTTCTCGATAGTACCCGACATGGGCAGGAAGTTTAGCTCCCCTTCCGCGTTTTTTACTTTGCGTAAGTCGTTTTGCAAAACTGCCTCCTGCTTCAAGGCACGTCGACTTGCTTTGCCGCACGGAATGGGCTTGTTACTTTCTTTTGAGAGATCTTCGGTATAAAGTTCTCCGCTGTGCTCAAAAAGTTCTGTTACGTTTTCAACGCCTGCCTTGATGGACTGCCCCACCTTCTCCCCCGTTCGCTTGAGGGATATGCGCGTGACGATGAGAACGCAGATGAGTACGCCTGCAATATAAAAAATGTAGCTGCCGATTGTACCTAAAAGATGCAAGGATGGGAAGGCCAATAACCCGCCCAGGAACCCTCCACCTATACGGCTGTCCTTGCCGAGTACATAAGCATCAGATACGAATTGGAAAAGGGTGACATTTTCAACCACGTTACGCTTATTAATATGGAAAAGCACTGCTAAAAAGATTACACCAAGCGAGCAAGTCAATAGTGTGGACGCCTTCATGGCTCGTTTTGATACGGCGATAATAAAAATACCGAGTGCAACGGTAAGAACCGGCAGTGCGTAGCCTAAAAGGCCCGTTATGCCAAATAAGAAGCTGCTGATTGCTGTGCCCACGATACCTACAGCATCAGAGTAAAGGCTCACGGCAAAAAAGAGGCCAAACGCGATAAAAAGCACGCCCCAAACCTCTCTTTTGGTCTGTGCACGTTCCGCAGCTACCGTATTCGTCTTTTTTGCAGCCATACCAACACCTCTTTAAAATCATAATCATTATACCATAAAAAAGCTCCGTAAACGATACGGAGCATTTCTTATAGATTTTTATGCTTACGACAGCAGTGGTGAACTCATAAGCAGTATTTTTGTTTTTTCAAGGTGCGTGCGAAGCACGGCAGTCGCAAGCTCCACATCCTTGCTGCGGCAAGCGTCGATGAGAGCACGATGTTCTTCGATGGAGCGAAGCTCAGAGTCGTTTTGATCGTTGTAGAAGGGATGTATGTAACGGTCAACATTTGCGTGGAACTGATCGATGAGAGAAAGCAATAGCTGGTTGTCGGATGGCTCATATAGGGCGAAATGCAACCGTAGGTTTAACTCGTCGAAACGGTCATAGTTTTTTTCGGTAGCGTACTCGTCGAGGCGTGCATAGGCCTTGTCTAAATCCTCTTGCCCGATATGAGGTAACGCGGCGCGAAGAACGCCGGTCTCCAACATAATGCGCGTATCCATGACATTTTCCATTTCGTGCTTAGTTAGCTTTGAAACCACTACACCGCGGTTGGGGTAAATACGTACAAGTCCCTGCGCTTCGAGTTGGCGAAACGCTTCACGCACGGGGATGTGGCTTACACTCAACGCTGCGGATATCTCATCCTGCCTTAGGGGCATATCGCCGGGCAAAACCCCTCGCACGATGGCGGTGCGGATTACCTGAAACACCCAATCCCGAGCCGCCATGGACTTTGGCTGCATCTCGGACGCGATCTTTTTTAATTCCATTTTCTGCACTTCCTTGAAAAAGATAAGTATAAAACACGAAACGCATGTGGATAACACAAATGTTGTCATAAACTATATTACTTACATTTTTCCGTCGCGTCAAGAAAAAGTAACGCATCAGGATGATGCGCTACTTTATTCATGCATAAATTATATGGTTTTCAACCGTCGGCATAACTCACGGCGGCAATGTGTCTATTTGAAGATCATCGTCATCAAGCGTTGCGTTTTGCGCCCCCTGCGGCGGTATAATGACGCCAACCTTAGATGTAGGTGGCCCGGTCACTTGTTTTGAGTTGACTGTAAGTTCCGGATGGACGGGTATTACATAGTAGAGACAGCCCGATCCTGCAGGAGCGGTCCTGTCCACATAACTAACGCTCTCTTTCCCTTTCCACTTGTTTATAAGTACGGACGTACCGTAGGAATCTCTGTATAAGCGGTACTCTACAAACGACTGACGTGGTTTGAAATTGATTTCGGGATAGCCCTCGGCATTGAGCGTGACCTTGAAATCGGCTGCAGGATACGGCACCACCCAATAATTGCTTTGTCTTGTAGGCTGAGTACCCTCCACAAAAAGCTCCGTAGTTATGCTCTTTTGGGGGGTCAGTGCACTGGACAGAAGCGCTTCGTGCTCCTCCTTAAGCCCGTGCAGATCGAGCTTGCATTCTATGATTCCTGCGGGGCGTTCAAAATCCGGTGCTGTACTGTTTTCATAAAGACCGGAAAACAAACTTCGAAGTATCAACGCAGGATATGTACCGCCCGTCGCATTGGATGGTAGTGACTTGCCGTCATCCGAGCTGTCGTAACCCATCCAGACTACAGCGGTATACTCCGGATTATAGGCGGCCATCCACGCATCGCGATTGCCGTTTTCTTCTCCTACCGTACCGGTCTTTCCCGCCAAGGGGATATCAAGCTCCCCCAAACGATGGCCGGTCCCCTCGCTGATGGCGCTTTCGAGCATACTTGTAAGGATGTAATTGTTCTGCTCGCTGATAATGCGCTTTTGCTCGGGTACATACTCGTAGAGCACATTCCCTTTTGCATCGGTAATTTTCTTAATTAGCGTAGGCGTACTGAACACACCGCCCGAAGCGAAGCAGGAATAAGCTCCTGCTATCTGCCAAGGGGAAACGCCGTAAGTAAAGCCGCCGAGCGCCAGCGTAAGGCTCGTATCCTCCTCCACAAAGCGGATACCGCAAGCTTGTGCAAGCTCTTTACCGCTGTTCACGCCGATATCATACAGCACCTTCACCGCGGGCACGTTAAGAGAACGCTTTACCGCTTCGCGCAGCGTTACCCAGCCGTAGTATTTGTCGCCGAAATTGCTCGGCGAATAGCCGTTGAAATCTGTAGGCTCGTCGAGCAGCATACTCGCTGCCGTAAAGCCATGCTCCTCGAGCGCCGAAGCATAAACAATCACAGGTTTAATGACCGATCCGGGTTGTCTGCGGATAGCAACAGCGCGGTTGAAAGCCATGGATGAACCGCTTTCTCTGCCGCCTACGAGCGCTACCACAAACCCTGTATTGGCTTGCTGCAACACCAAAGCACCTTCGCAGTCCGGCGTGGGAAACATCTCCGGATCCGAAAATATACTTTCGCAATTTGCTTGCAGTTGTGTATCAAGCGCTGTGTAAATACGGTAGCCGCCGGTTAAAAGTGTGTCGAAATCAACATCGAGGAGCTTTGCGGCGTCCGAAAGTGCTTGATCAATATAATGACCGCGTTTTTCAGCAACAGTTGAGTCGCGGATGATTTTAGCCACCTCTGCACGCGCATTGTCGCGTTCCTCCTCACTCAAATATCCCTGTTCGTACATGAGCTGTAATACAAGGTTTCGCCGGTCTGTCGATGCCTCATAGTTCAAATGCGGCGCATACCGAACAGTGGATTTAAGAGCTCCTGCGAGCATTGCACCTTGCGCAACGGAGAGATCTTTAGCATGCACGCCGAAATACCCCAAGGAGGCTGCCTCAATACCGTAATAGCCACCACCGAAATAGACATAGTTAAGATACATCTCCATAATCTCGTTTTTGGAATATTGCTTTTCCATCTGATAGGCCAATACAGCCTCTTCGAGCTTGCGAGAGAGAGTCTTTTCCTTAGTTAGGTGACTTAATTTAATGAGTTGCTGGCTGATGGTGGATGCACCCTGTACATAACCGCCCGCCTTGATATCCTGCCATGCTGCACCGAAAATACGTATGATATCCACGCCGAAATGCTCATAAAATCTTGTGTCTTCAGCGCTCACAAACGCCTTTACAACGATGTCCGGAATATCGCTGAGGGGAACCCAAACTCTGTCCTCCGTTGCGTGAAGGCGTGTATATTCGTTACCCTGCCCGTCGTAGACGATGAGCGTTTGCTCTACATCAAGTATCTTATGTGGGTCGAATTTATCCCAGGCATCCTAATTAAGAATTTTTACTGCAAAAAACAGCACAAACGACGCAGCTGCAAGAAAGAATACAAAAAACAGCCCTCGAAAAAAATGCCTTGCCCTGTGTTTTTTCTGTCGCTTCAATACGTCCGCCTCCCCAAAATGCTATATGCTTATCATTGCCTTTTTGGGGTGCTATTAGTATGAATAAAACACAAAAAAGCCGAAAGTTTGGTTCGGCTTTTGGTTTAAAGAAAGTTATCTCTTTGGGAGCAGAGTGTTGCGGATGCGGCTTTCATAGAAGTGTTGGCAGAATGTAAATAACACCGCGTAAACCGCAAACACAGCTTCGAGAACCAACACAGCTGCATATACGGGTAAGTCAAGCGGGATATTTTGAAGGATGTTGAAATCAAGTAGATAAAACGCAACCACAGCCCCAACTGCTGTAAAAATACTGCAATAGATAAGATAGGAAAAAAAACGTATGAAACGATCTCGTAAATGCGTTTGCGCAAATGCCTTGAATATGCCGAAGTGCCCCAGCAGCGCGAAATAAGGAATCAAAGAGAGCTTATCGGGTATCAGCACAAACGCGAGAAAGGAGGATGCAAAATAAGATAAAATAGCAGCCGCATAAACGCCTTCGAAAGAAAGCGCGTACACAAAAAGCGAAGCGACAAAATAGCTCGCGAGTTTGAGCGTAGGCAGTACCGGCGCCGTATACAGCATGAGTACGGTGAGGGCCACAACCATTGCGCCAAGTGTTATTTGCTTTGTTGGATCGAGTTTTCTCATAACTTAACTTTATTAACAACACGGTATGAGGTCGCCGCCGCAACTTTCGCAGCAGCAATCTGCACAAATAAGCCCCGTGCAAATATCGCAGCCGGAAACAGAGCCGCGCGTATATCCTCCGCCGTAAGTTCCACGCGTATAAGGGCTTCCGGAACTTCTGACGGACTGGTAAGCAGTGTTGTACTCAGAATTGGACGGCTCTTGCTGCACGGCTCTGCCAAAATAATCGTAGGCTTTATCATACCAGCCTTGGCGCAGATAGACCACGCCGTAAAGATAGTACCATTCCGCATTTCGCACCGGGATGGCATCTAATACTGCGCGAGCGGATTGAAGGTTGTTTTGGTTGATGTAAAGACGTGCGCGCGCGAATTCCTGCGCGCTGGGGCCTGAATACGAGCCGCCGCTGCCGCTGTAGCTATTGTTGCCCGGGCGAGCGCCACTATAGGATGTGGAGTTTGAGCCCTTTTTGGTAAGCGTCTCATAGGCCGCGTTTATCTCGACAAGTTTTTCGTTCGCGAGCTCTTTGAGGTCGCTGTCGCTGTATTTATCCGGATGATATTTTTTAACAAGGCCTAAATACGCGGTGCGTATCTCCTCCTGCGTCGCATCCTCGCTGACGCCAAGAACCTTATATGGGTTGTTCATCGTTTCCTCCAAGCAGACGTTCCGTTTTTTGTGGGCAGCCTACATACATAATATTATCCAGAACGCCCTTGTTCGATTTTATATCGAGCAAATCATACGCGTTAACGGCTTCGTTGAGACTATAATATAGATTAAAGGAAGCACGCTCCTTGTTAGAACCGGAGGCAAGAAAAGGATTGTAGGATTCGCTTTTTTTATCCTTCTCCCTGTCATCCCATGCATCGGAAAAATAAATCCATTTGCCGATATTGTACGCGAGTTTTTTAACAATCGTTTTATTGCGATCATTTAGGTTTGGCGCGAGGGATACAGCATCGCGCAGTATGGAAGCGAATGCATCGGCACTTACGTCGGGTTCTGCGCAATTTTCCTTTTCAAGCGTTGAGAGCCTGTTCAAACCGTCTTTTACAACAGACGAAAGCGCTCCGTTGCGTTTTACCGCGCGCCTGAAGGAAGGATACAGCGCTGTACTCCCTACCGCTGCCTTCATGCGCCTTTCATCGCTCCAATCGTCGAGCAATTTGTAATAGGAAAGCAACACCTCGTAGTCTGCCACAAAACCGAGCGTTTCGTTGTACTTCGCAATCGGCCGCTTTTGAGTAAAAAGCTTGTAAGCACAATGCCCGATATAGAAAGGTTCCCCTGAATGTTCCTGAAGGCTACATAAGAGCATCGCCAAAAACGCACAATCGTAATTGAGCGTGAGTCTTGCGACCTCACCGTAATTTTCTTTGACCGCCCTGCATAGCCCGCAATAATAGGCGCGATACATTTTTAGCTCGCGCACTTTGAGCTCTTCCTGTGCGGTGGAGATATACCCGAACATGGCCCTCCATGCAATCGTTTTTGTTATTGTACCATGTTTTGATGATTCTACAATTCCTTTTTGACATGCATCTGTCAAAAATTCAAAGAATGCTGATTGTATATACGTTTTGTATACTACATTTTATTTTTGAAATAGACTTTCAAAATTCGCAAGCTTCTGGTAAAATAACAGTGGTCATGCACAAGCATGGCAAAACATAACTTAGGAGGAAATCCAATGAAAAAGCTAGCCGCATTGTTGCTGGCGCTCGTATTCGTAATGGGCGTAGCTGTCGCTTGCGCGCAGCAGTCGGAGACCTACGAAATCGCCATGATCACCGACATCGGGACCATCGACGACAAATCCTTCAACCAAGGCACTTGGGAAGGCGTTGTTGCTTATGCAAAAGCTAACAACATCACCCACAAGTACTATCAGCCGACCGAACAGTCCACTGATGCTTACCTTGCATCCATTCAGCTGGCTGTCGAAGGCGGTGCGAAAGTTATCGTAACCCCCGGCTTCTTATTCGAAACCCCGATTTACCTTGCACAGGATCTGTATCCTGAAGTTACCTTCATCCTTATCGACGGTAACCCGCACAGTGAAGATTACTCCGATTACAAAACCAACGCCAATGCCGTCGGCATCGTATATGCTGAGGAGCAGGCCGGTTATTTGGCCGGTTATGCCGCCGTTAAGGATGGCTACACCAGCTTGGGTTTCATGGGCGGCATGGCGGTTCCCGCTGTTGTCCGTTACGGCTACGGCTTCGTACAGGGTGCTGACGCTGCTGCTAAGGAACTTGGCACAACCGTCAACATGATGTACCATTACACCGGTGGTTTTGACGCGAGCCCCGAAGTACAGGCACTTGCTTCCTCTTGGTATACCAGCGGCACACAGGTTATCTTCGGCTGCGGCGGTGCGGTAGGCTTCTCCGTATTCGCGGCTGCGGAAGAGAATGGCGCGAAGGCAATCGGCGTTGACGTCGACCAGAGCGCAGAGTCCGAGACCATCATCACCTCCGCTATGAAGGGCCTTGGCGCTTCTGTTGAGGCTGTTCTCGGCCAGTACTATGCCGGTCAATTCCCCGGCGGCACCGGCATCATCATGGATGCTTCCAAGGACGGCGTTGCGCTTCCGATGGCTGCCTCCAAGTTCGCAACTTTCGCACAGGCTGATTACGACGCCGTGTTTGCAAAGCTTGTCGGCGGTGAAATCACCATCGTAAAGGATACGGATGCCAGCGGTGCCCCCGTTGCTACCGCCAACGACCTTGGTGCTACCAACGTCACCATTACGATTGTAGAGTAATTTAAACCGTTACCATGTGGGGCGGACGTTCGTCCGCCCCATTCTTTATTTTTCCTCTGCCCTTTTCGATTTTTCGGCCTGTCATTATTTATTTTTCGTATCGGATAATATATACTGTAGATTCAAGGGGTGATGCAAATTGGATTATGCCATCGAGATGTGCAACATTACAAAAAAATTTCCCGGTATCGTTGCGAATGATGATATCACGTTGCAGTTGAAAAAGGGCGAGATTCATGCCCTTCTCGGCGAAAACGGCGCAGGGAAATCAACGCTTATGAGCGTTCTTTTTGGCCTATACCAACCGGAGAACGGTATCATTAAAAAAGAAGGCAAGATCGATGAAATCAAAAACCCAAACGATGCGAATGCTTTGGGCATCGGCATGGTCCATCAGCACTTTAAACTTGTCCATAACTTTACCGTGCTTCAGAACATCATCCTAGGTGTGGAGACCACAAAAAACGGATTCTTAAAGATGGAAGATGCGCGTAAAAAAGTCGTTGCACTTTCCGAACTTTACGGCTTAAAGGTTGATCCGGACGCACTGATTGAGGATATCACAGTAGGAATGCAGCAACGTGTGGAGATATTAAAAATGCTGTATCGTGACAATGAGATACTCATTTTCGACGAGCCTACCGCCGTTCTGACACCGCAGGAAATCACGGAATTGATGAAAACCATGCGCAACCTAGCGTCTGAGGGCAAGTCTATCCTTTTCATTACCCATAAGCTTAATGAGATCAAAG
>JAEZLG010000186.1 GCA_023435855.1 Bacillota bacterium
ACGTAACACCGCCCACTCCACCGATGATGTACCGGTATGCCTCCACGTTGACAGTGGCTCGTGACGATATGGGGCCGCATCAACCGGCTCAAGCAACGCTCTAATACTGCGGTTGTTGCGTAGCCGGCTTATTCCGCGCCTGCATCCAACCCGCACCGCATCAGTCCCGCCCACTTGTTCCACGCTGATATCGCCGAAATACTTCGCGTGAATGCAATTACGCTCATCCACTGGTAATCCGTTAACGGCATCCCGCACAATGCGGCAGGTATCGGCCCTAATAACCGCATCTAATGGACATGTTGCATCCTCGTCTTGTATAAAATGAATGAGCATTTCGCTGTTGGGTTCATCGCTAACTGGTTCATGCAGAGAAACCATCGCGATTTCGTTTTCGATTACTCTTTTGCTTGAATGAATGCCAAGCATAGAACGAATATGCTTTTTCATGTAAAGCGTTGCGACCGTCAAAAAAGCTCCCCGGCTTGCATCCCATTTCCCCACAGTCTCAATCATCCCTAGCGTTGCAGCCTGTATTAGATCGTCTTCGTCACACCCCCGATTGCGGATTGCTGCCAAATGATACCGCTGTGCTACTGTGCGTATGTATTTTTGGTTTCGACTGAGCAGTGTTTCCATCAACGCATCATCCCCACCCCGAATGCGCATAACAATTTCTTCGTTTGTCAATACCTCTCCCCCGTGCGATTCTCAATGCCCATACAGGTCCAGCCGATAGATTGCTTGCTGCAATACCAGCTGTACAACTTCTTCTTTCCAACACGATTTACGAGCAGAAATATTTATCCCCCGGTTCTGGCGTAACCCTTAATCGACATAGAATTCCGTCCTTCATCCTCAAAACGGAAATATTCGCCGAGCCAACTTAGACGAACTGCCCCGGTCTTACCGTTACGGTTCTTTGCAATTATAATATCTGTATCCGTCGAGTTTAGAGCCTTCCTGTGTATAAACGCCACAATATCCGCATCCTGTTCTATTGCGCCGCTTTCTCGCAAGTCTGAGAGCCTCGGCTCAGATTCGGGGCGTTTGTCAATTTCACGGCTCAACTGTGACAACAAAATAATGGGGCAATCCAATTCTCCAGCAAGAATTTTTAACGCACGGGTCATTTCTGCAATTTCACGCTCCCGCGTGCTATCCTTCCGCTGAAAGGGCTTTATAAGCCCTAGGTAATCAATTACCACCAAGGCAAGCCCCTTTGCTCTGCCTTTTATCCCAAAACACTGTGATGCTATCTGATCGACGGTTATGCGCCGTCTATCGTCTATATACAGCGGCATATCCGCAATCCTATCAGCGGCAGCTTGCGCTCGGTTGGACGCTACGTTTTCCCCAAGTGTCCTTTGCTCACGAAGTAATTCGTCCTCACTCACAGAACCCAATGCAAAAACCATACGTTTTAACAAGTCGCGCTTACTGGTTTCCAACGAAAACACCACCACCGGCAGACCCCGCCCGGAAACATTCACCGCAATATTCATGGCAAGGCTGGTTTTCCCTATTGATGGCCGTGCGCCTATAACAATCAATTCTCCGTTTCGTAGCCCCTTCGTCAAATTGTCTATTGTCTTAAACCCGGTTGATATGCAGTTATCCTGCTGACCTATTGATAAAAGTGCCGTTTTTGCCTCACTGCCAACGGGGAGAATATTCGAACTACCCACACAAGCTGCGCCCTCTAATGCCCTTTGCGCCATTTGGTAATAATCCGGCTCGTTCTTTTCGGCTGCATTCGCGGCGGCTCTGAGGCCTAGACACAGTTCGCGCCGACACCTGATATCCCGCAGTTCGTGTATATAGGTATCAAAATTGCTCGGTGAGAAAAAATCGCTGATAATCCCCAGTAGATGCCCATGATCCTCTACTATCGGAGTTAACGTCACAACATCCGCCACTTTTCCTTCACCCAGAACACGGCGTATGGCGGTAAGAACGCTAGCGTTGTTTTTCTCTGCGAAATCCGCCTCAGACAATTCTGTAACCCCATGCGCACACGACGCCGCATCCGTGAGCATGATGTATAGCACCGCTCGTTCTGCCGTTTCATTACACAATGTCATCATTCTTTTCCCTCAAAAACGTCAAAATCAGATTGGAAATACTCCGTTTCCTGTTGTTGTTCCTTAGGTGCTGATTGAACGTAATTTTCAAAATTCGTTGGAGAAAATAAGGTCGATGGGCGAAGATACTGTTCTTGTTCCTTCCCCTTCCACCTACGGCAACGGTCATCTATCACACGCTTAAAATCCTCCAGGTTATACCCATCGGCAATTCGTCCGTTGATAAGTCCGCGTGTCGCTTTTGACGATGGCCGGAAAGCTGTACCTGCCTTCTCATTTAGGTACGAAATAACCTTCCGGATAACTTCGTCCTGGTCTCTGTCCTCACCTATCGAAGGGACGGCATTTGCTTTTTCACTTTCATCAATACACAACGAACCCGACGATATATTATTTGGTAAGGTACGGTACGGTAGGTCTCTACTTTTTGCACACGTGGTTACCACGTGGTTTCCACGTGTTGCACACGCGCTATCCGTGCAATTTACATTTGTCTCCTTTGCATTTTTTGCGCGGGCATTCCTCATATAGAGCTTGTTAGCCTCGCGCCTCGATATCAGCTTTCCGGCGTAGTCATACCAGTCATGCAATCTAAAGCCACCGCCCTCTTGTTCGAGATACCCGCTTGAAATAAGCGCAAAAACGAATCCGTCCGGGTCGCCAGTATAGCCAACGGCGTCTGCAATGTCTTGGGCATCAGCGCCTGTTATCAGTCCGTCTTTTGTGGCATTATCCAAAGCCCAACACCATAAGCAGCACATAATACCGATGGCCTCAAAC
Organism: Bacillota bacterium; assembly: GCA_023435855.1. Taxonomy (GTDB): domain Bacteria; phylum Bacillota; class Clostridia; order Christensenellales; family CAG-138; genus UBA7707. The sequence goes on from JAEZLG010000186.1 coordinate 2,865, forward strand.
TTCGTAACGTTCAATGCTCGCGCTAGACGCAATGTTTTTCTGTGTGTGGGCATTGTTTGATGAAATTCAAGCCAAGCCAACTCCCTCATCTCCCTTAAATCCGCATTTTCTTGCAAAGCTCGCGAATCGCTTGATCGTATTTTATCGGTGTTAATCCCATTCTGAAGCCTTTGCTTTTCAGCTTCGTAATTCGACCATCGGCTAGACTTTCGCTTTTTCAACGGAATGATCCTCTCCCTCAGCTCGTCCCATCCCCAGATAGGCCTCCAGCACATCCAGATTAATCAAGTACTTAACTCCCAAGCGGATGGTTGGGATTGAACCAGTTAGGACTAATGTTCTCAACCCGTTCATGGTTAAAGCAGATTTCGGATCAACTGCCTTTACTTCCGCATAGGCTGCGGATATGGTTCTCATACGTGTCATTGTTCCCTCCTCAGATTTTCGGTCCTTACTAAATATAGTAGAGTCGGGACTTTAGAACGTAAACGTGGTTTAGTATAATGTCAATGAAATCGAGACATTGTGTGTGCACGTGTGATATTCTATTGCTGCATCTCGTGAAAACTTAATGGAGCAAGAAAACCTGGTCTATGGCCCAAGTGCTTGAATGTTGAATCATTACAGTAAGCAAAGGCGGTAAATTAGTATGGCGAACATTCGGAAGATTGAAGGCAAGACGGGGACATCCTACAAAATCACAGTATCCAGCGGCAGGAATACGCAAAACAAACAGATGCGGCATTATCTCACTTGGACGCCCGAACCCGGCATGACGCCAAAGCAAATTGAAAAGGAATTAATCCGTGTTGCGGTAGCCTTTGAACAGCAGTGCGAACAGGGATATGTTGCTGATGACCGGCAAACGCTGGCTGAATACATCGAGTATTTTATAGCGCAAAAAGAACGTGGCGGTATTAAGCATAAAACTGTAACGCTTTGGAGGTACATGCTCCGTGACATAACGCCTAAACTCGGTCATATGAAGCTCCGCGACATACGTCCTCAGCTCCTAAACAGCTTCTATGATTACCTGGGACAACCCGGCATTCGAAGAGGCAAGAACAAAGCAGTGGCTACTGCTGATCTGAAAGCAATGATAAAAGCACAGGGTATTACACAGGCGGCTTTTGCACAAAAAGTAGGCATCGGTGTAGAAACTCTGCGTTGTGCATGCAGCGGCAAACAAATTTCGGTACATGCTGCAACGGTTATAGCGAACGGGCTGAACGTGAAATTTGAAGCAACATTCAAAGAAACAAGAGAGGATGAGCCGCTTAAAGCCAAGACTATCAGGGAATACCATAGCTTCTTATCCAGCGTCCTTGGTCTTGCCGAACGCGAAATGATCATTCCGTATAATCCTGCTTCCAAGGCAATGCCTCCAAAGGTGATAAAAGCGCCGGTCAATTACTACGAAATTGACGAAGTAATCGCCATACGCGATGCGTTGCAGAAAGCGCCAATTAAGTGGCAGATGCTTTCACACCTGCTTCTTGTTACAGGCGCAAGAAGGGGTGAGATAGGCGGCCTTGAGTGGTCCTGCATTGATATGACTAAGAAGACTATTCGCATCGATAAGCAGCTTTCCTATGCGCCTGATCGAGGTGTTTATCTTTCAGAACCCAAAACCGCATCTTCGAAGCGCATCATCAGTGTGCCGGAAGAAACAATCACCATGCTGAAAGAATACCGCAAATGGCAACTGGAGCAACGCCTGAAAATGGGTGAGCTATGGTACGAAACGGATTTGGTTTTTACCCAAGAAGATGGACGTGCTATGCATCCGGATTCCATAACCGGATGGTTAAACAAATTTTCGCAGCGTAATAACCTTCCGCACCTGAATCCGCATGCGTTTCGGCATACAATGGTGAGCCTTTTATATTTCAGCGGCATGGACCCCGTAACGATCTCAAAACGTGTTGGGCATAGCCAAGTCAGTACCACATCGGATGTCTATGCCCATATCATGAAAAAAGCGGATGCTAAGGCGGCAGAAACCATTGCTGATGCCGTGCTCCGAACACACTGAAAAATGTGCTTTTGCAGCGGTTGTGCGCCAAATGTGCGCCAAATCGAAAAATGAGCGCTAAAAACGATCTAATTCAGAGTAACAAAAAAGCCTCGAAACTGCCTAGTTTCGAGGCTTTTTACTTGGCGCGCCCTGAGGGATTCGAACCCCCGACCTTCTGGTCCGTAGCCAAACGCTCTATCCAGCTGAGCCAAGGGCGCACATTCAATACTTGCGACGCGTCATTGATTATAACCAAAGGACCGCCCCGTGTCAAGGGAAAATATCTGCCCTACGAAAGGTTGCCCCAAAGCAAACATCAGCAACGCCGGGCAAAACGGCAGGCTCTTTTACGATTCTAAAAATAATATACTATTTACAAACGCATGGCGTTGTGGTAGCATAGCA
>JAEZLG010000193.1 GCA_023435855.1 Bacillota bacterium
GTCCTTTTGCGCTTCGATAAGACGCGCCTCGTAGTCGTAGCCAAGACCGTCGCAAAGCGTAACGGTATCGCCTATAGCCAAACGGAGCACTTTTAGGATATGCTTTACGTCATCGCCGTACAAAAACGCCTTGTCGCCGACAATGTCACCGGGATTCACAAAAAAGCGACTCACTGTAAAGTCTCCCGTATCTTCATTTCAAGCGCTGCCCATCCCTCTGATGTGATACGCTTTTCCGTTTCAAGCCCATGTGTATGGAGGGCACTTTCCACTTCGTCGAGCCTTTCCAAGATGATGCCCGATGTTATAAACGTACCGTTTTTCTTTAAGAAGCGCGGAATTAACGGCGCGAGCGCTATGATGACAGATGCCACAATGTTCGCACATACCGTATCATAAGTGTTTTGTGCAATTTTCTCGACGAGTGCAGCATCTGCAAGGAGGTTGCCAATCAATACTTCGTAAGTATTTTTTGAAATACCGTTGAGTACGGCATTTTCCATAGTAACTTTTTGAGCGACAGGATCGATGTCTACGGCAATGGCACTTTTTGCACCTAGCAAAAGCGCCGTAACAGAAAGTATGCCGCTGCCACAGCCGAGATCGAGCATAGAACTGCCGCTTTTCACGCGATTTTCCATCAGTTCCATACACATACGCGTAGTGGGGTGTGTACCGGTGCCAAACGCCATCCCGGGATCAACGGAAACTACAGTACGGCCTTCCGCATCGAATTCCGTTTCCCATGCCGGACGTATCAGCAGCTTTTCGCCTACTTTGATAGGCTTATAATAGGCTTTCCAGCTGTTCGCCCAATCTTCCTCATCTACAGTACGCACCTCTATTTCGAGGCTGCCGAGATCAATCCCTACGTCCATTTCCCGAAGGGTTTGAAAGGATTCTCTTATCCGCTCCACAAGTTCGAGGTTTTTCGGGAGATCGGCCAAATATGCCTTTACGCAAGGACCGTTTTTCGCTGCGAGCGATTGAAAGTCCGCAAAATCCCAAAGTGCAGCGCTTTGCTTTAAAAACGCTTCCACACTACGCGCATCTTCCTCGATGGAGGTCTCTTTTATGCCAAGCATATCGAGCCGTGCACATACAGCCTCGATGCCTTCCTCCGTGGTATATATAGACAATTCGATCCAATTCATTAAAAACCCGCCTACCAGAGCTTTACTTTCTTTTTCGACTTGCCCTCCGACACTTCCTCGCCGAAGGATTCGGCAAGGCGTTTCAACAGCTCACGCTGTTCATCGTTCACTTTTTTAGGCACCTGTATGTTCACCTTCACAAGAAGGTCTCCCCTGCTTGTGGAGTTGAGCCGCGTCACGCCCTGTTCGCGCAGGCGGAACACCGTGTTGGGCTGCGTACCTTCCGGAACGGAATACTTTACACTCCCTTTAAGCGTAGGCACGTTGATCTCGCCTCCGAGCGTTGCCATGGTGAAGGGTACGTTGATATCCGTGTAAAGATCGTAGCCTTTGCGTGTAAATTGCTTGTGTGGTTTTACCGTAACGGTGATGTACAGATCGCCCGCGGGGCCGCCATTAAAGCCTGCCTCACCTTCATTGTGTATGTTGAGCGACTGACCGTTGTCGATACCTGCAGGGATGTTTATGGATAACTTTTTTGTTCGGTTCACTCTGCCCTTGCCGCGGCATTCCGTACAGGGTTCTTTTACGATCTTACCGGTGCCATTGCACGCATCACAGGAGCGCGCAGTGACAAACGAACCGAACATTGTGTTTTGCTGTACACGCACCTGCCCACTGCCACCGCACGCTGCGCATTTCACCGGCTGCGTACCGGTCTTTGCACCGGTGCCGCTGCAGGTGGAGCATGTCTCTTCGCGCGGAATGTTGATTTCCTTGCGTACGCCGAATACAGCATCCTCAAAGCTTATGGTCAAATTGTAACGCAGGTCGTTGCCTGCTATGGGGCCGTTTCTTGTTTGCCCGCTGCCGCGGCCAAACCCGCCGAAACCACCGAACATTGAATCAATGATATCGGCAAAATCACCGAAGCCTGCACCCCCGCTGCTGTAATAACCGCCGGCACCGCCCGCGGTCGGGTCAAATGCGGCATGGCCAAACTGGTCGTACTTAGCGCGCTTATCCTTATCGGAAAGCACCTCGTACGCTTCGTTGACCTCCTTGAATTTCGCCTCGGCCTCCTTGTCGTTCGGATGTAAATCGGGATGATACTGCTTGGCTGCTTTTCGAAACGCTGCCTTTACCTCATCCTCCGTCGCGCCTTTGTTAATGCCGAGAGTTTCGTAATAATCTGCTTTAGCCAAAGTCCCCAAAACTCCTTTTAAAGGTAAGGGGTGTCAACCCCTTTAACTTCACCTGAGCCAAAGCATAGCTTTGGCTCAGGTACACTATCTTACTATGCGGATTGCCGCTTACTTTTTATCGTCGTCTACAACCTCGTAGTCAGCATCTACAACATTGTCGTCATGCGGCGCGGAACCTGCATCCTGCGGACCGGCTTGACCCTGATTAGGTGCGGACTGCTGGTAGATCTTGCCAAACACCTCATAGGATACCTCGGTCAGCTTTTCGGTTGCGCTCTTAATCACAGCTGAATCGCTGCCCTCAAGCGCCTTCTTCACGTTAGCTACCTCCGATTCGATGCGGGCCTTATCGTCCGCACCGATTTTGTCGCCAAGATCCTTCATGGTCTTTTCGGTCTGGTATACGAGGCTGTCGGCATGGTTGCGCTGTTCGACGTCCTCTTTGCGCTTCTTATCCTCACCGGCATACTGCTCAGCTTCCTTCACGGCCTTCTTGATATCATCCTCGCTTAGGTTCGCGGAGGCGGTAATGGTTACCTGCTGCTCGTTTCCGGTACCGAGGTCGCGCGCGGATACATGTACGATGCCGTTGGCGTCGATGTCAAACGTAACCTCAATCTGCGGCACACCGCGCGGTGCGGGTGCGATGCCTGCAAGCTGGAAACGACCGAGGGTTTTATTGTACTGTGCGAACTCGCGCTCGCCCTGCAACACGTGCACCTCAACACTGGTCTGGCCGTCTGCTGCGGTCGAGAATATCTGGCTCTTTTTGCACGGGATGGTGGTGTTGCGGTCAATAAGGCGCGTAAACACACCGCCCACGGTTTCGATGCCGAGAGAAAGCGGCGTAACGTCGAGCAAGAGAATATCCTTTACCTCTCCGCCCAACACGCCTGCCTGAATGGCTGCGCCTATGGCGACGCACTCATCAGGGTTGATACCCTTAAACGGCTCTTTTCCGGTAACGTTTTTCACAAGTTCTTGCACAGCGGGAACACGAATGGATCCGCCGACGAGGATAACTTTGTCGATTTTGTCATTGGTAAGCCCTGCGTCCTTCATGGCGATGGTCATACAATCGCGCGTTTTCTCGATTAGGTCTCCCACAAGTTCATTAAACTTTGCGCGGGTGAGCGTGATATCAAGGTGTTTAGGACCGCTCGCATCCGCCGTGATAAACGGCAGGTTGATGTTGGTCTGCATGGTGCTCGAAAGCTCGATCTTCGCCTTTTCTGCAGCTTCCTTGAGCCTCTGGAGTGCACTTTTGTCTTTACTGAGGTCGATGCCGGAATCCTTTTTGAACTCCTGCACAAGGTAATCCATCACGCGTTGGTCAAAGTCGTCGCCGCCGAGGCGGTTGTTACCGTTGGTGGCAAGTACCTCAAACACGCCCGAGCCGATTTCAAGGATGGAAACATCGAACGTGCCTCCGCCAAGGTCGTAAACGAGTATTTTTTGGTTGACGTCCTTATCCATGCCATACGCAAGCGCGGCTGCAGTAGGCTCGTTGATGATGCGAAGCACCTCAAGACCCGCGATGCGTCCGGCATCTTTGGTAGCTTGACGCTGGCTGTCGCTGAAGTAAGCGGGCACGGTGATAACTGCCTGTGTTATCTTTTCACCGAGATAGGCTTCTGCGTCATGCTTAAGCTTTTGCAAAATCATGCCGGAGATTTCCTGCGGCGTATAATCTACACCGTCGATATTCTTTTTATAATTGCTCCCCATTTCTCTTTTGATGGAAGAAATGGTCTTATCGGGATTAACGACGGCCTGACGCTTCGCAATCTGACCTACAAGGCGTTCATCTCCTTTAAAAGAAACCACCGACGGAGTTGTGCGTGAGCCTTCAGCGCTGGGGATGACGACAGGCTCGCCGCCCTCCAAGAATGCTACGCAAGAATTGGTTGTGCCAAGATCGATACCGATGATTTTTCCCATATTATCTATCCTCCTGATACTCAAATACTCTTATATATTATTTCGCAACTTTCACCATGCTATGGCGGACGATGCGATCTTTCACCTGATAACCTTTTTGCAACACTTCAACAATGTCGCCTTCCTCTTTGCCTTCCTGCTCGCAGCTAAGCACCGCTTCGTGGAGTTCCGGGTCAAACTGGCCTTCGGCTTCGATTTCCGCAAGGCCGTTTTTCTCTAAAACACCCATCAATTGGCGGTAAACGAGTTTTATGCCTTCGCGCCACGCCGAGCCTTCATCTTCGTTTTGGAGCGCTCGGTCAAAATTGTCCAAAACCGGTAAAAGGTCCTTGATTACGCAACGTACACC
>JAEZLG010000236.1 GCA_023435855.1 Bacillota bacterium
ATTCAAATCCGAGCAGCCGATCATATTCCTCGTTCCTCGCGGTTAAAAGTATTACAGGAACCTGGCTTGACTTACGAATTTGCTTTAGTACGCTCCATCCATCGAGTTTCGGCATCATGATGTCTAAAACAATGAGAGCTATATTGCCGAGATTGAATGCATTGATTGCCTCTTCGCCGTCACCGGCTTCAACAAAATCCCAATCCTCAGCTTGCGAATATTCTCTTATTATAGTTCTGATGCGTGGATCGTCATCCGCCAGCAGAATGTGAACCATGGCAAAGCTCCTTTTATTGGTTATTATATCACGCCCATCGTAAGTAGCGCAGTTTCTCACAAAGATTAGAAAACTTCTCACAAAGTCAACACAAATCAAGATTAAGATGATAGTAAGTACAAAACGAAAGGAAGTGAAAAAATGAAAAAGTTATTCGTAGTTATTGCCGTAGCCGTGGCATTGCTAATCGGAGCAACGGCAGCTTTGGCTGCAACCCCTGTTAAGACACCTGCTGAAATTGTTGCTGAATTGACCGGGAAGACAGTGGATCAGGTAAGCGAAGCGCGAGAAGGCGGTAAAACCTATGGCGCTCAAGCAGCTGAATCCAATAAACTTCAAGAGTTTAAAGACGAGCGTTTGGCGCAGTATGAAACAGCGCTTGATGAAGCTGTAGAAGAAAATCGTATCACGCAAGCTGAGGCTGATGAACTCTATGAAACAATGAAGTCCAGAATGGACAGTTGTACCGGAAACGGTGACGGATTAGGCTCAAATGGCGGATGCGGACTTGGCGGCATGATGCGCGGGTCAAATGGAGGAAACGGACCGGGCAGAATGAACGGTAATTGCGGTAATTGTCCGAAGAATTAATGATGATTTAGAAAAAGGCCCTTGAAAAAGGAAAACTAGAAACCTCCTGCCGCAGGATACAGCGACAGGAGGTTTTATATGCTTGATCTCTACAATGCTTGGCGCACCTCATTTTCAACTTGAAACAGCGTACAGCCTCCATGATGCTGAAGCGTTTGCGCTGCACCAATCTCACGAACTTTTTCAAAAAAGGGCGATTTTAGAACATTAAGTATGGTTTGCGTTTTGAGGTTCATTTCGGAGTATGGTGAAAAGGGGCATGGCTCAGCCCCACCGTTAGCATTAACATGAAAGAACCCGCGCCCGGCCGCCAAACAACCGCCCATAGCCTCCTCGTCGCCGGGAAAGGAAACCATAATCATTCCCTTGTTCTTTTTATCCTTTCTTAGAAACTCTACCTTCGACTGCAACGCAGTAAGTTCATTCGCGTCTAAAACCAAATGCTCCGAATTCTTTTCAATCGGCACATACTCGACATAAAATAAAAGTCCACAGCCGCGCTCTTTAAGGCTTTGTATAAACGCATCGTCGGTAACATAGTCTTTGTTTTCACGCGTCACTGTAATGGAGGCGCCGTATAAAATACCTTTCTCCTTAAAAGCTTTGGCGACATTCCATATAGTTGCAGAGATGCCTTCGCCGCGCCGTTTATCGGTTTGAGACTCGGCTCCCTCGATGCTTAAAACAGGGATTAAGTTTCTTTGCGCATCAAAAAGCGATACGTAATCGCTGTCTATCATAGTGCCGTTGGTGAAGATCGGAAAAACAATGTTAGAACACTGCGCAGCCAGCTCGATTATATCACGGCGCATCAATGGTTCGCCGCCTGCGAGCAAAACAAACGAAATACCTATTTCGGATGCTTCCCTAAAAACTCGCTCCCAATCCGAAACATGCATCTCGTTATGCTGTGCTTTATCGGAACAAGCGCCGTTTGCCCGCGCATAACACCCTGCACAATGCAAATTGCAGCTAGAAGTAATGCTCGCAATCATAAAGGGAGGGATATGTATGCCGCTTTGCTCGTACTTACCCCTAATCTTCGCGCTTTTTCTTAGCGAAGAAAGTAAAGCAAGAATAAACGCCTGGCCCTGCTTATTACCTAAATAGAACTGCTTGGCAGTAGTGGCAACGCTTTTTATGCCGTCGTTCATAAAGTCGTTTAGATTAAACACGGTTTTCCCTCTCTCAAAAAGCCTTGTGTCGTATGCACGTTACCGGTACATTCTATTACAAAATACAATATATGCAAGTGAAATGTTTTTTTGATAAAAATAGAAGTTCTTTCACGGCTGTATATACAGGGGCCGGCTGTGCGGCGTATAGTCCCGGGGGGTTTCTCGCTTTGCTCGAAATGACAGATGGGAATGAGGCATGAAGAGACGGATTACGTTGCACTTGGAATTGGAGGACCGGACACATCATTTGAAACGTTGCATTTACCAGCGACAAAAACACGCGAGCCGTTCATGAAACGGCTCGCGTAATTCATAATCAAATTCGGGTTCAAATCACCTGACAACGTGTACGGGTTAAAGAAACTTCGACATTGCCGCCCGCATAGGGCCTACCAGGGACGACGGCCGCAAACAAAATGCGCTTTCCAATACGAGGTTTTGTATTTGCGCTTTACTACCTTACCGTTGCTGGAGGAAGCGTCAATCATGTAGCTGCTGCTGATGATGATGCCCACGTGCCCAACCTTCGAGTAATTGTCGCTGTAGAAGAAGATGAGGTCGCCGGCCTTTAGGTCGTTAATGTTTGATATTTTCTCCCAGTCGCTTACTTTGGAGTAGCCGGCGGCTGTTAGTCTGTTGCGGTTGCTGCCCGCTGTTTTAAGGCAATAATATACGAAGCCGGAGCAGTCAAAGCTGTCGGGACCTCGGTTGCCGAGGACATATCTTTTTCCGAGCTTATCTTTGGCGGTGGCGAGCATTTCGTTAATGTTGGCCTTACGGCGCTTCTCTTTGGCCTTCGTTGAGCTCATGACCGCGTCATCGGAATAAAGGCGCGCCATGGTTTCGGGGCCTGCGATGCCATCCGCACCCAGCCCGTTGCGCTCTTGAAACGCCTTGATTGCTGCGGTGGTCTCGTCGCCGTAATAGCCGGTGGCGTTGTTCATATAGCCAAGGTCGGTGAGCTGCTGTTGCAGCTCCGTTACATCGCTGCCTTCCATACCAAGCTTAATAAGGTACATGGGCGCTTCGTCCGCATAGATGAGGCTGAGTGTTTCCGGACCCGCGATGCCGTCCTGCTGAACGCTGATCTGGCGTTGGAATAACTGTATAGCATCCTCAGTAGCAGGGCCAAAGAGGAGCGTAGGTTCGTCTATTGTGAGATAGCCAAGGTCCATCAGCTTCTTCTGAAGATCAGTCACACGCTCGTTTTCGTCGCCGCGCTTAAGAGTAGGGTCGGGCGTAGGCGTAGGCGTTGGAACCGGGGTAGGCGTTATGGACGGCGTCGGCATGGTAATAAGAACGTCGCCGGTTGTGGTGTGGTCTGCAATCGCCTCGTTTGAGGCGCCGGAGATCGTTGTAACGTTTGAAGCAGCCGCGGAGCTTTTAGGGCCTGAGGTTATCAGCACCACGATGAGCACCGTAACGAATATGGGGACAAGCGGTACGCAAAACGCCAAAAAACGAAGCTTTCTCGGGAACTTGTCCGCCAGAGCATATAGATTTCTTTTAAAAATTCGGAACGAACGTTTCAAACGCCGCATGTATTCGCCTCCTTTGGAAAACGGGATTGTACCTATAAAACGCCTTGAAAGGCAGGTGAGTGTCGTTTTATAAATTTTATCCGCGGTTTGTTCGTTTGGCAATGCTATGCAGCAATAAGTTAGAGATTATTCACAATCAAGGGTAAAGGTTCGACTCCCTTTACTTTAACGCACGTGTTATCCGTCGCCCCTTAAAAGGTTTTCAGCATAGTCCCGAAGCCCGGAATAGGTGTTCACGCTTCTTGCGCGCGTACCGATTTGCTCACGTACATAGTCGGGAAGCTTCTCGTAATAGGCGCGCGCTTCGTCGTTGGCGCGCATCAAATCGAACACACTCTTGTATTTGGGTTCCATAAGGATCTCCTTTCCGTTATAGGTCGACTTTTCAATAGTATGGGCAAAGCCACACCAAACTTATCCGAGCTCCAACATGTTTGCAGTCGGAATTATTATGGAGTCTTACGTATTTATGTAGTATAATTACTGAAAATTAAAACAATGCAGCAATGTAGAAGAAAATCAACCATGTTCAAATAAGAATCAAATGAGGTTTTTATGAAGCATATTCTAGTTTTCTTTTCCGTGATGTCTCTTGTGTTATTCTTAAGCTCATGCAAGTTGAGTGATTCAGCACAAACACCCATAGCAACTGCAAACTCTTCACCAAACGTGCAAGCTGAAGTAGATCTTGATAATGTGGATCTTTCTGCAGTTTTATCAGGCTATTCGATAGAACTCTTGCCGCCGTATGCGTGCAATAAGGTAATGAGCTGTACTTTTGATACGCAAGAGCATATTGATTATGATATTGGAATGGGTACTTATACATTAGCTTATGAGTCCTATGCTGCTAAGGAAGAGATATTCTCCTTTTACAATAGTATAATGACAACAAAGGATGAACAGTATAACAAAAATTGGGTGACCGGCAGCATTAACGATACTCCTGTTGCCATATGTGTTTTATCGGGGGGAAAATCCAGTGAGGTGTCCCTTATTTATTCTCAAGAAATCGATGATGAAACGAATCCCAATCCATATTTTGAGAAATACCCCAATATAGTTATAGCTTTGGGAGAGGGCAACAAGTTACAAACAACTTCTTATGAGCTTTTCAATAGCGGTAATATGCTTGAACGTTTTAGTATTGAATATGAGTCAACATTATCGTTTGATGAGTTCACGTTACTATATGAAAATGCATACAAGAACAATTCGGGCTTTGTGTTTACAGAAGACGGATCCACAAAAGACTGCTCTTTTACCATAGATAACTATAGTTATGATATAGCCTTGCGCAAAGATGGCAGCGAAGAAGAAGCCGGATACCTAACAATAATGTGTACACTTAAAAAGCCATAATAGCAACTACGAGAAAACAAATCGCGCTTCTTTTGCTCCGTTTGGTGCGTTTTTGCATTCGATTTGCGTTATAATGAAAAAAGCGGGAGGGGAAGCCGTGCACATGCCGCAGATCGATGAGCTCATACGAAGCACAAGAAAAAGCATAAGCCTAAGCATTACTAAGGAAGGGCGGCTTGTTGTGCGCGCACCTAAGCGCGCGTCCATGGCCGTTATCGAAGAGGCTGTAAAAAAACGCTCCGATTGGATTATTGAGAAACGGCAACAAAGCCTCGAGACGCTTAGTAGGTTCCCCGTCCACACATATGCGGAGGGTGAAGCATTTCTCTTTTTGGGCAAAAATCTTACGCTTCATTATTCTTTGAACGCTAAAAAGCCGTTTGCTGCGGGCGACGTTCTTTTTGTTCCTGCAGCCAAACGGGAAAAGGCGGGTCAAGTGTTGGAAGCATGGTATAAGGAACAAGCACGCATACATTTTGCAGCGCGGCTAGAATACTTTTCTGCAGCGATGGGCGTAAAATACACATCGCTTCGCCTGTCATCCGCAACAGCACGCTGGGGTTCCTGCGGTGTGAACGGGAGCATTAACCTTACTTGGCGGCTTGTTTTAGCGCCGAGTTGGGCGGTCGATTATGTTGTAGTACACGAGCTTGCCCACATACTTCGCCGCGATCATTCCGCGGCATTTTGGGCGGAGGTAGAAAACGTGCTTCCCGATTATAAAAAAAGACGGAAAGCGCTGAACGAATACGCACCGATTCTTACAGACCGCTAGAGCAGCGCATGTGAATAACAAGAATTACGATAGATTGATAAGGCTTACGATATGGTTTTGTGCATCTTCTACGGCGGTAAGCTTTACCTTGCCGATGCGTTCCCGCTCGTGCTGAAAGTCTATTTCAGGCAAAAGAGTTTCTAAAAATTCGTTTACCTGCGGCGAAGCGCCCATGGCGGCCAAAACAATCTCTTCTTTTTCGAGGCGGGAAAGCACTTCTTTAAGTCTTGTTTGATTAACCTTAGGCAGTTCTTCAAAGTCCGCAAGGTAGGGCTTTTTGATGATCGGTTCCAAAATTTCATTAACGGTAATTTTATAGAGCTTTGAAAGTCTCAGGAGCGTATCTAAATCCGGCAAAGCGCTCTGAGTTTCCCATTTTGAAACGGCCTGCCGCGATACCAAAAGCTCAAAAGCGAGGCTTTCCTGCGTAAAATTATGCTGTTCCCTTAGGGTTCGCAAATATTTTGAAATGAGTTTTTGATCCATATCAGGTAAACTCCATTCTGTTTGCTTTTGTAGGGTGGGATGATCCCACCGAATAGCTCCCCTTCATCTTTAGCATAAACGACCTGCTTTTTTAATACAAGCAAGCGCCCGTTTCCGTTACTCTACTGTCGGTTGCGTTTGCATCACTGTGATTGCGTTTCTCAACTTGACGGGAAGCCGCAGCACGGGCATAATGTATAGAATCCTGAAAAGTAAAAAATTTTGCCGGAGGTCGTCATGGCTTTTTATTTTGTGGAACCCTCACATACCTTCGGGGAGTATCTTCTGGTTCCCTCATACTCCTCCGCACAGTGTATGCCGGAAAACACGGTCTTAAAAACACCGCTTTGTCGCTTTAAAAAAGGTGAGGAAAGCCCGCTTACCATCAACGTGCCTCTGGTTTCTGCCATAATGCAGTCCGTATCGGACGATAAAATGGCTGTAGCACTTGCACGCGAGGGCGGCATTGCGTTTATTTACGGCTCACAAACGATTGAGAGCCAATCGAATATGGTACGCCGTGCCAAGGCGTATAAGGCCGGTTTTGCGCTGAGCGATTCTAACATCATGCCCGACGCGGCGCTTGAAGATATTCTTAGGCTTAAGGAAAAAACTGGCCACTCCACCGTTGCCGTAACGCATGACGGCTCGCCAACGGGAAAGCTTTTGGGGATGGTGACGAGCCGCGATTACCGCCCGAGCCGCATGGAGCGAAGCGTTAAAGTGAAGGAGTTTATGACTCCCATCGAAAAGATTGTTTTTGCTTACGAGGGCGTGAGCCTTAAGGAAGCTAACAATATTATCTGGGACCATAAGCTAAACGCATTGCCCATTATCACCAAGGAGGGTAACATGGTCGCGTTCGTTTTCCGCAAGGATTACGATAGGCATAAGGAAAACCCCTTGGAGCTTTTGGATGCGCATAAGCGCTACGTCGTAGGTGCGGGCGTCAACACGCGCGATTTTGAAACGCGCATTCCGGCGCTTGTGGATGCAGGCGCGGACGTGCTTTGCCTCGATTCATCGGATGGGTTTAGCGAGTGGCAGGCGCGCACGCTTGCTTTTGTGCGCGAAAAATACGGCGATACGGTTAAAATAGGCGCCGGCAACGTGGTGGATCGCGAAGGATTCCGTTTTCTTGCAGACGCGGGTGCGGATTTTATCAAAGTCGGCATAGGCGGCGGTTCCATCTGCATTACGCGCGAGGCAAAGGGCATAGGCCGTGGACAGGCGACGGCAGTGATTGAGGTCGCCAAGGCGCGCGATGAATATTTTAAGGAAAAGGGCGTTTATGTGCCTATCTGCTCGGACGGCGGTATTGTGCTCGACTACCATATTACGCTTGCGCTTGCTATGGGCTGCGATTTCTGCATGCTTGGGCGCTATTTCGCGCGATTTGACGAAAGCCCCACGAGCAAGGTGCTCATAAACGGCGTTTATATGAAAGAATACTGGGGTGAAGGGAGCGCTCGCGCTAAAAACTGGCAGCGATATGACATGGGCGGCAATGCGAAGCTTAGCTTTGAGGAGGGTGTTGACTCCTACGTTCCCTACGCGGGGAGCCTTCGGGATAACCTTTATGCCACGCTTGCCAAGGTGCGCTCCACCATGTGCAACTGCGGAGCGCTTTCCATCGCTGAGTTAAGGGAAAAAGCCAAGCTCACCCTCGTTTCCGCCGCGAGCATCAACGAGGGCGGTGCGCATGATGTGCTCTTGAAGGATAGAACAATGGGGTATTCGGAAAAGTAAGATAACTGCAGATTAAGATAAAATAAGCCCCGAAGCAATTCGGGGCTTACGTTTATGTTCTTGAAAACCGGATAAGAGTTACTTTTTCTTCTTTGCGCTCTCAGCCGCTTCGGCTTCCTTGGCGGCTTTTTCCTCTTCAATCTCCAAGAGTTGAATATCCATCAACCGCATTTCTGCCTGGTCGGTGAGGCGCGGTGCGGCAAGCTCCGTTGTCTTAGCGCGGAAAAAGTGGCTTTTAGCGTTTTTAATATCACCGAGCTTCATGTAAAGTTCCGCTGGGATGATGCATAGCTGCTGCTCCTGCGGGGGTGTAAGATCGAGGTGCATATATACATCGAGGTAGGCATCAAGCGCCTTTTGCGTGGTCAAAAGATCAAGCGCGGTATCTTTGCAGTCCTCGTAAAGACGGCTGAGCTTCAATAGAAGGTTAGCTGTTGCACTTTCGTGCTTCATAAAGTACACGGGTGCGCATATAAGCGCAAGGTAATAGCCCGCAAACACGGCAGCAGGCGTACGCCGTGCGGCGAAAAGCTGGTAAACGCTCGGATCTATATTTTGGTACTCCGGCGGGGTAGGCGCGTTTGGCTTGTCCGGCTTTTGGAACATTTCATTAAGTGCGCTAAATAGGCAATGCGGACAGGTTGTGACGTCGTAATGCAAAGGCTCGATACCCTTATACCGGTTTCGCATATCCCTGTCGGTACTCTCTATCATCAGCTGCGATGGCTTTACGCGAAGTGCCTTAAAGCTTTTTTTGCATACGGGGCACACATAGCTTTTTTCCATGAGGTGCACCGTGTCCTTGGTATCCATCTCAAGTTCATACTCTTTGTGTCCCTCGGGGAAAAACGGGAATAGGAGATTCTCCGGTGGCTCCGCAAGCTCTGCACTCGTCTGCGCATGTGACGAAGATGGTGTAGCACTGCGTCTTGTTGCGGGGGAAGAAGAGGGCTTTTCTTGTACAGGTGCTGCGCTCATGGGCGGATGAAGCTCCACATAGGTCGAGCCGGTGCGTTGCGCGAGTTCCTCGTCAATCTGCGTTGCTCGCTGCGCGAGCGCCTTTATAAGCTCAAGTGCAAGTCCGGGTTCCTCGTTTACAAAGTCCGCGGCGTTGCGGTGGTTTACGGAAATTGTGATAACGTCTGTCAACGCAACGGCAGAATACGGCATGCCCTGATCCGAAAAAAGAGCATATTCTCCAAAGAAATCGCCCGTGCAGTATTTTCCGATAAGCTTCTGCGAGGGTTTTTTATAAGCTGAAAAAAGACCCACTTCTCCGCGCAGTACAATATGGAGCGAGTCGTTCTTGTTGCCGCGCGAAATAATATCTTCTTTCAAGTATTTTGATGCGTAATGCAAACCGCGTAAAACGCCCAGATTCATGCGCTTCACCTCTACTAACGAAGTTCATTTTTTCCTGCATAAAAGTTACAATAACAGTTTCACTATATACGAAATAATACCAATTTACAACCAAATCTTTCAAAATGTAACCAATATGCGTCCAAAACGCACATTTTTTCTGTATATGCGCAGCATGTTATGTGCGTTATACTATGGAAAGTGCGAAGGATTGGAGAAATATACATGCTGCAATACGCAGTAAGACCGTACTCTGTCGGAAAAGACGCATTTAAAAGCGCCGGGGAAATCTCAAAATATCCTTGGGGCGGCGAATACCGGCCGAAGGCTGAATTTTCGCTTTCCTATGGGAAAAACGTACTGTACCTTGGTCTTCGCTCATGGGAAAATACGGATTTTCTTCGTATTACGAAGCATGGCCTTTGCAGCGACGTATGGC
>JAEZLG010000076.1 GCA_023435855.1 Bacillota bacterium
ATCTTATCTTCAATAGACGGACAGTAGCGCGTGCCCGTGCCCTCGATCAGCCCGCCATACATCGCCGAGCGGTGGATGTTTTCTAAAATAACACGGTGCGTTTCCGCATTTGTATACGTTAAGTAGCAGGGGATTTGCGCGCGGTTTAAAATGCTTGCATCCCCCTTGTTCAAAAAAGAGAAGCAGGGTGCAGGGGTATCGCCGTCCTGGCGCTCCATTTTGCGAAAGTCAAGGCTTCGCCTGTGCACCCGTGCAGGCGTCCCGGTCTTAAACCTTCTAAGCGGTATGTTAAGCTCCGTAAGCGATGTTGAAAGCGCATTTGCACTAACCAGCCCCGATGGGCCGCAATGTGTTACATGATCGCCCACTAAAATACGGCTTTTTAAATAAACACCCGTAGCTGCCACAAGCGCACGACAGAAATATGTAGCACCGCCATCGGTGACTACGCCGCACACATGCCCGTTTTCAACAAGTATCCTTTCGCACTCGCCCTGCCGGAGCGTAATGTTTTCCTCACGCTCGAGTGCTCGCTTCATCCGCTCGTGGTAGCGCCTTTTGTCAATCTGCGCACGAAGGGAATGTACTGCCGGGCCTTTTCCCGTATTGAGCATGCGTATCTGCAAAAACGTATCGTCTGCCGCAAGCCCCATTTCGCCGCCCAGCGCGTCTATCTCACAAACCAGATGTCCCTTGCTCGTGCCGCCGATTGCAGGGTTGCATGCCATCAGTGCCACCGCATCGAGATTCATCGTCAAGCAAAGCGTTTTTTTGCCCATACGCGCTAAAGCAAGCGCCGCCTCGCAGCCCGCGTGGCCCGCTCCTAATACAATCGCATCATAGGTTCCTGCGTGAAAGGTCATACTTGTCTTTCTTGGAGGCTCCGCCTCCAAACCTCCGCTTACTTTTCTTGAAAGAAAAGTAAGCAAAAGAACTTTTTGTTTGGGTTAATGGGGGACAGGGGAACAGCGGGCTTGCGGTATGACATTTACTTTAGAATGCCCTCTTTTTGCCGCACTTTCACCTTTCCGTAATTCTGAGCCCGCAGGCGAAGAATCCCCTGGAACTATAGATGCAGAATCGGCGCGTGCTTTATAAATTCCGCCATTTGTTTCGGCTCCATGCAGGGGATTTCTCACTTCACTGCGCTCCGTTCGAAATGACAAATGGTTGTCTCGTCCGGTGCAGCCGAAGCCCTTTATGCCAATTTTGCAACAACCACGCGCAAGGTATATTATAGCAAAACTTCCTCATTTTTGGAAAAGCTTTTTATTTCCCCAATGTGTCCTTTATTTCCCAACGCAAAACCGCTCGAAAATACGATCAAGAACCGCATCGTCTACGGTTTCGCCCGTAATTTCACCTAAATATCGAAGCGCGTCGCGCAGATCCGTTGCGATTAGTTCCGCATCCTTCGCTGAGATTGCGCTTTGCAACGCTTGACGCGCTTTTATGAGCGCAGCGATATGCCGTGCATTTGTCACAAGCGCACTTTCTGTCTCCGGTGCAAGCCTAGAAGCCACTTCTCTTTTTAATTCTTCCACACCCTCGCCCGTATAAACACTCACGCTCACAGCAAAAACATCGTACTCGTCTGTAAGCGCAGCTGTGGATATTTTTGCACCGAGGTCGCTTTTGCAAACAACTGCCATGCGCGGACGGCTTACAGTAGAAAAAAGAAGTTGCCTGTCGCTTTCATCGAGCTCCTCAGCACCGTCAAAGGTAAGCAATAAAAAATCCGCCTGTTCTGCAGCGCTTTTTGCACGCGATACACCAATGCGCTCTGCCTCATCGCCGCTTTCACGCATGCCCGCCGTGTCGGTAAGCCTTACAGGCACATCAAAAAACAGGGTTTCTTCCTCGATGACATCGCGCGTAGTACCGGCATTCGGAGTAACGATGGCTCGTTCATACCCCAACAGCGCATTCATAAGCGACGATTTCCCGGCATTGGGCCTCCCTAGCAGCACCACCTTAGCACCCTCGCGATAAACCCTCTGCTTCATACCATTATCTAAAAGCACAGCGATCTCCTTTTCGGCCGTTTGAAGCGACATAGGAAGATTTGAAAATACGTCGTGCTCCAATTCCTCGGGGTAATCGATGGCGGCATCAATGCCGCTTAGCGCGTCTAATAGATTTTGCTCAACTGTTTTCACCGCGCGGCTAACGCTGCCCTGCAGCTGTTCAAGCGCCAGTGCAGCACCTCGTTCGGAACTCGCAGCTACCATATCCTGCACGGCCTCCGCCTGCGAAAGATCGAGCTTCCCGTTTAAAAACGCGCGTCGTGTGAACTCCCCCGGCTCGGCGGGGCGTGCGTAGCTCGAAAGCAATGCGAGCGTGCGGCTTACGACCGCGCGTCCGCCATGCGTATAGAGTTCTGCCATATCCTCGCCCGTGTAGCTTTTAGGTGCCTCAAAATAAACGGCCATCGCCTCATCAATGCGCGCTTCACCGTCAACCACAAATCCGTGCGACATGCGTGCGTGCACCAGCGGTTGAGTGAACGTTTTCTCAATAACATTTTTTACCTGTGGTCCGCTGATGCGAATGACTGCAATCGCGCCTCCGGCGGGTGTTGCAAGCGCAAATATGGTATCCGTCACGATACGGCCTCCTTTGCTTATGAGAGATCGGCGTCCCTGTTAATGTATCCCAAAACTGGAAGAAACGACAACAGTATGGTGTTTAAGTCCATGTAACGAAAAAATGAGCCCCGCTAGTTGGGGCTCATTTTCTATCAAATCCGGTTGAAATATAAACCATAAAGTTCTTTTGTCTTACTTTTCTTTTAAGAAAAGTAAGCGTACCCCATTACCGCTGCTTCAGCGTAATAACTACGCGGCGGTTAGGCTCTTCGCCTTCG
>JAEZLG010000138.1 GCA_023435855.1 Bacillota bacterium
CTATGAACGCGACCGAACGCACGAAAATCCTTGAAATGCTTAAAAACGGGGTCATTACGGTGGACGAAGCCGAAAAGCTCCTTTCTGCCGTGGATGCGCCGGACACAGCCCTCGCGGCAGAAAACGTTACGCTTAAGGACAACCGCGGCCGCAAGCCTAAAAAGCTCCGTATCCTCGTAGATGCCATCGAGCGTAAGGAGGGCGACGAAGGCAGGCACTCTAACGCCAAGGTTAACGTCTCCATCCCCCTCTCGCTCATTAAGGCGCTGGGTCCCATTGCATCTAAGGCTATTCCGGGCGATACAAAAGCAACGCTCATGGCGGACGGTGTAGACATCGAGGCGATCTTAGCGCAGGTCGCAGAGCTGAGCGAAAGCGGACTTGATGAGGACATGATCAACATCGACGTGGACGAAGGCGAAAACGACAAGGCCAAGGTGCGCGTCTATGTGGAGTAATACCATCTCGGCATTTATCGTAAGTGTCAGAGTAAAAAAGAACCGAGCACTTGAGGCCGTACCGCACGAGGGCTATGCGAAAGACAAAAAGCAGCACGGATTTCGTTTATGGCTTGCATTCCCTATGCCGGTCCTGCTTATGTTTGTGGATATGGCGGAGGATTTTGTGCTCCTAGCCTCCCCCTTTATCAACAACAGGAATGCAAAACACAGCACAAAGCTCGTATGGGCAATTATGCGCTTTTTAAAAGAGTTTGCGATGGAGCTTTGCTTTGAAACAGGCCCTACCGACTTTGTGGATGTTGACGTACGGGAAGCAGACGAGACCGTACGCGTGCGTGTTATAACGCGCTGAAAGGAATCGATATGAAACTCATCGTGAAATGGCTGATCTGCTTTGCAGCTTTGCTTGTAGCTTATTACGGCTTTGGCGATTTTGTCACCGTGCAGGGAGGCATCCCCGCTATCGCCGCCACGGCTGTCGTGCTTTGGTTATTTAATTTACTCCTTCTGCCCATTTTGCAGCTTCTCGCACTTCCCTTCTCCCTAATTACGTTTGGTATCGCGAGTCTGTTTGTGGGTGCCGCTATGGTGGCGCTGTCGGATGCAATCATCCCCACCGTCAACCTCAACAGCTTTTGGCTTTGCCTGCTCGTGAGTGCAATTATATCCGCAGGCAACATGGTTTTACTCAAATTCCGAAAAAGAGAATGCTGATAAAAGGAAAACGCACACAGAAACAGCCGTTTCGTAAAGCGAAACGGCTGTTTAACTTACAGGATACCTTTATCCGGCGTACACGATTCCATCCAGCCAATCCGTTTCCGGCGTACCGTCCACGAGCAAAGCGTTGCCATCCACCATCGTATAGAAAAGCCTACCGATCCTTCCGTCTTCCGTCGTAAAGCGCACAAAGCTTTCACCATCGCCGGAGACGAGCCATATTTGCGTACCGATGGGCAGCGTTTCCGGCCCATAGGTGCAGGCATCGGTCTCGAACTCAACAGGGAGTTCCTTTTTTACGGTAAGTGGGTTGTCGCAGCCGTAAATCGTCCACTCCTTACCTTCCGCGGGTATAAGTTCAAGATCGGGTGTCATGACATACTCAATCTCCACGGCCCATGTGCCAAGCGCGAAAAGCACATCATTAAGCACCACTGTGCTTCCCTCAACGCTCATGATTCCGCCGTCCGTGACGGAAAGCTCCTTAACGTTCGTGCCTTCAAACGCGAGTATACTCGTTTGCATATAGTCGTTTTCATATGAACCGGTAACCGCTATCCCTCTTTTATTACCCGCTTCCATGTAGTAAGCACAATGGAATGCAGCAGGCGATACCTTTATTTTCTGTTCAGCTCCACCCTTTGTTACCGTGAGATAAAGAGAGGTTCCGAATATGGAATCCTCATCCTCTTCCGCGGTAAAAAGAAGCGTTTCCAAAGCCCCATCGCCGTCCACATCAGCTTCAAACAACGTATCCGTTTCCATAACCGAATATTGAACGGTTTCACCCGGGGCATCCGTCTCAACAGGCGCAGGTGTATTGATGGTTGCAGGTGTTTCAATCGGTGCCGGCGTCGGCGACTGTTGGGTTACATCAGTCGGCACGCAGCCGGATGTAAATAGGCACACAGCCAAAAGAAGTACTGTAAACTTTTTTACTTTCATATACCCTCACCATTGTTACAGCGTTGTTAGCTGTTTTCATTTGCTTTATTATATAATGGTACAATAGAATAATGGTTGACCAATTGTAAACTTTTCCTTTTATAAAACTATTGTTCGGGGGTAAAAACATGCAGCTACCCATCTTACCGCTGCCAAACAGCATCGTTTTTCACGAAGGTGAGATAACGTCTGACGCACTCGCACACACAGAAGAGCACGACGATCCCCAACTCATATACGAAGCTTACAGGCTCGTCATAAAAAAGGACAGTGTACGCGTATACGCATCCTCGGCTGCGGGCTTTTTCTACGCACAAAAGACCCTTAAGGAGCTTATGCTTTGCATGCCGGCAATCCCCTGCTGTGAGATTGCGGACGCACCCAATTACCCTTATCGCGGCTTCATGATCGACTGTGCGCGGCACTTTTTCCCCGTCGATGTGCTCGAACGCATGATTGACGCAGCGGCGGCACTCAAGCTCAATGTGTTTCATTGGCATTTAAGCGACGACCAAGGCTTTCGTTTTAAAAGCGAACGCTTCACAAAGCTTACAAGCATCGGCTCCGTTCGCCCTTCCGGTAGTTTTGATGGTTTAACTTCAGGAGAATACGGCGGCTATTACACCAAAGCGGATATCCGCCATGTGGTGAATTTTTGCGCAGAGCGTCATATATCGGTAATCCCCGAAATCGACCTGCCCGGCCATGTTTCAGCCATCCTTGCTGCATATCCGGAGCTTTCCTGTTCCGGGGGAAGTGTTCAAGTAAAAACGCGCGGCGGCATTTTTGACGATATCCTCTGCGTCGGTAAAGAAAGCGTGTACGAGTTTGTGTTTGCACTTATCGACGAGCTTAGTGAACTTTTCCCCGACAAGCGCTTTCACATAGGCGGTGACGAGGTGAAAAAAGGACAATGGCGTTCCTGTCCGGATTGCCAACGCCGTAAAAAAGAGCTTGGCCTTAAAAATGAAACCGAATTGCAGGGGTATTTTACGCGCCGCGTCTCCGAGCACCTGCATAAGCTTACTAAAACCCCTATCGTTTGGAACGACGCGCTCAACGGTATAGAGCTTCCTGATTACGTACTCGTGCAATATTGGATGGGTTCCAAGAAAAACACCGCTGCACATGTGAATAACGGTGGGGCCGCAATCTATTCCGGCTGCATGCACAGCTATTTCGACTATCCCTACGGCATTACGCCGCTTTTTAAAGCCTACCGAAGCAAGCCGCAAAACACGGGTATTCCTAATATATCGGGTGTTGAGTGCACGTTTTGGAGCGAATATATTCTCGATGAAAAAAGGCTTCACTACCTCGCCTTCCCGCGAATCGCCGCGACTGCCGAAACGGGTTGGACTAAACCCGCATTCAAAAACGAAACGAATTTCCTTTGCCGTGTAAAGGAAATCCGCCCGTTTTTTGAGGAACATGGTATTCGTTTTGCGCCCGAAGAAGATTGGAACATGTCCTCTCATCGCAGTATGCGCGATATAGCGGCGCATGTAGGGAGAATGGCCGGAAAGACGGACCGACCCTGAGAATGCGTAATATGGTATAACTATATGCACAAGGAATAAATCTGTAAAATCCGGTTTTTATCCGTCTGACACTGCTTCTCATGCGTCTATCGAATTGAACAACACATGAATGCCTATGAATATAATTATTATAACATAACTACTAGAAAAGCATGGACGGCGTCTATTTTCTAGTAAATGAATTAAACCTGACGGCTTGAGCTCGTCTTCCAGAAACAGTTAATATACGATTATGTACTAGCTCGATGGAAATTAACATGCGTACCACAAATCCTCCTTGATTTTGCATCATTTGTAGTAGCAGGATTATATTGCAGATTAAAGCATAGTAAATACATTAGCGTACAGGTGCGGTTTAATAAAATGTATCAAACCGCTTCTGGAGCAATATTGGCGATTAGGGTTGAGTCAGTAGCAAATAGCATAGTTATTCTCTCTTTTAAGAAAAGTAACGGGGTTAAATCGAAATTAGAAATTAGTCTATTACGAAATTGCTCGCGGTTAATGTTTTTTCTGCAACATCGCTTTAAGTGACGACATATACTTTCCATTTGATATTTTCCACATGTTATAGAATAAACGCCTTCGTCATATGTTCCATCAAATTGCATACGTATTCTTTCGTTTACTTCAGACATCAAAATATCAACATTGCTAATTCTCGCTTTTACTCTGGTATAGTATCTAGATAGTGCATCATCAATTAAACAACCATTTTCATCAATAAATTCTCCGATTCCGAGCTGTACATTTGGCATATCCGGACAATATCTTTTGACCACAGCAAATAAAATAAATAGCTCGCCTATCCTTCGGCACACATTGTTTCTCCACTCATCATAGCAAATCGTATTTTCAGCAATTATACGTGTACATTTCAAGTAGCTCCTCATAAATTTAATTACAGCATTTTTTGTACAGTAATAATTTTCTATGTTGTAGCGTTTAAGGTATATTAAATATGGAGATTCTTCTTTTTGGTCTTCCCATAAAACGTCGAAATCACCATCTACAATATAAACATTAATTTTCCCATCGCTATCCTGTCCACCCTTCTGATGAAATTCTGCTAGAACAGCATCCTTCCCGCCTAATGGAAATATGCTAAAAATTTCTATTTCGTCGTTAAATAGACGCTCAAATATCTCTTCGTACTCATACTCTTTTCCGACATCTTCAACGTAGATATTAATGTCATTTAGACTTGAAAGTAACAATACTCTATTTGACAAAGCTGCGTCAGAAAAGCGCAATCCATCCATGCTAACATTCCTCATCAGATTCATCCTCAATCATCTTTGTGTTAGCAACCGTTTTTACCAACTTGACAGCACGGTCAGTATATCTTCCAATAATTTCAGGAGAATGAGTGGCAAAGATAAACTGTATAGTACTTTTTGTTTTTAGTATTGACTCAACAAAATGCTTTTGCCATGATAAATGAAGTGAAGCTTCGGGTTCGTCAACTATGTAAATACCACTTTGCTCTGTTGGCAATCCAAAAGTAAGGCATGCAAAAATAATTATAATTTGCTTTTCACCTGAAGAAAGATCATATAAAGATAGCCTCCGATGTGTATTATTTACTTCAATTATAATTTTCCCTTCATTACTTATTGATACATTTTTCTTTTCTTCTCCAATATTTAGAAAATCATTAACTATATTCAAAAATGTTGTTTTAGATGTTCTTGCTTCAGCTTTTTCCGCCTCAATCTGTTGAGCTTGAGAGGCAATTTCTTTTATTTTATTAAATTCGCTATTCATCAGCAGAAGTTCAATGGTAATTCTGTTCTTGCTCTGATCGTCCCCCTGTTGAAGTTGCTCATAAGCTTTCTTGTATTTAGCAAAGAAAGGTTCTACTTGCTCACTTGTATCTGTATTCCATTCGCCAATAGATTCCAATGTTCTTATATACTCATCTTTACTTTTCTCAATATCAGTCAACGCGTTTTTTTTAACGTTTGGCCCAAACAAAAAATAATTGGCATTGTACTCACTTGTAACCTTAAGTGAAGACATCAAAATATTCCTTCTAAATTTAGCATTAATAATGTTTTCCGCAGTACTTATTCTCATGCAACCGCTTCTAACAATATCTTCGACATAGCGTAATGAATCATTAAGATAATTCTTATTGACAAAATCTCTTTCAGCATACATGAGCGCTTTACGACGCCTATAGTAATTGGCATCGTTGATATCAATTCCGTCTTGAGAGTTACGACTTAAAGGTAAATAAATATACTTAAATGTTTTACGTATATAGCTAGGAATCTCATAGGTGCTTATGAAACGGCGATCGAAAGCAACCTCATCCTCATCACGTGCATAGATATCTTTTACATTTCTGATATCCTTTATCGTTTCGTTCATTTCACCATCATTAAGAGTTACATCATATGCATCCCCTACTGTTATAATATTAATTCTATTTAGCTTGCTTCGTCTTGATTTTCGATATGCAAGTGAGATTTCATCAAACTTATACGAAAATAAGTTGTAGAGCTTACCAGTAACGATTGACGACGCTATATCCAGAATAGTTGTTTTTCCACACCCATTCTCGCCATAAATTAAAGTCAAATCATCATTGAAGTTAATGGTATAGTTGTA
Organism: Bacillota bacterium; assembly: GCA_023435855.1. GTDB lineage: Bacteria > Bacillota > Clostridia > Christensenellales > CAG-138 > UBA7707. Next base: position 6,284 of record JAEZLG010000138.1, read on the forward strand.
TACTC
>JAEZLG010000152.1 GCA_023435855.1 Bacillota bacterium
AAGACGGTACGACTGTTATAGAGGAAGACGATGGTGCAATCGACGGGGATGGTAACAGGGTAAGCGATGTGGGTACTTCCGTTATTTCTACATAAACAGGGGTGGCAGCGGGAGCAAACACGGGAGAGGTGCAGCCAGACAACATCAAAACAGCACATAAAAAAAGCGCGCATTTTAACCGTGCCATAAAAACGTACCCCCAAAGTATCGAAATTACCCGTTCACGACCACAACGCGGTCGATTTTGCACAAATCTTTTACCGTATAAGCGTTGTCAAAAAGCTTACATACATCACTTGCCTGCTTTTCGCCTACTTCCATAAGGAGCGCGCCGTTGGGCGATAGATACGCCTTATACGCGTCTCTGATTCGGCGATAAAACATAAGCCCGTCTTCGCCGCCGTCAAGCGCGATGCGCGGCTCAAACGTTACTTCTTTTTGGAGGGTATCGAGCGTATCGGTTTGTATGTACGGCGGATTTGTGACGATGATATCAAATCGCTCCGAAACGGCAAAAAATAAATCGCCTTCAGAAAGCTTAACACAAACACTGTTTCGCTCGGCGTTTTTCTTTGCAAGCGTAAGGCATAAGGGGCTTATGTCCGCGAGTGTTACGGACACGTCGGAAAGCTTAGCAAGGCTTATGCCGATACAGCCAGTACCGCAGCATAGGTCGAGCGCAGTTTTGTAATTGCGTTCTTTTATAAGCTTAAGCGCATGCTCCGCGAGCGTTTCGGTGTCCTGTCGAGGGATAAGAGCACCGCTTTGTACATAAAACGGAAGCCCCATAAACTCCCATTCGCCCAATATATATTGCAAGGGTTCGCCGCTTAGCCGCCGCGCTAAATATGCCCTGAGTGTTCTTTCCAGAGCCTCGGGCATAGGGGAAGCGTAAAGGGATATAAGCTCGCTATTTGAAATGCGAAGCGCATGACAGAGTAAAAGCCGCGCCTGCTGCGCGGCTTCTTCTTTGGCAATAGGAAGGAGGGCCTCGCTTAAGGAGGCGAGTGTAGCAAAAACGGTTTTTTGCACGGCCGTCATGATGCCTGACATGCCTCGCCTTGCTGCGGCTCATGGCTCATAGCAAGGTTGAAGGAGGTAATGGCAACCTCAATCATTTGAGGATCCGGCTCGGAGGTGGTGATATATTGAAGCGCCATGCCCGGCGCACGGATGATCTTAGTAACGAAGTTGTCGTATTTTGCAGCGATACGAAGAAGCTCATAGGAGATGCCCGCCACCACCGGCAAAAAGATGAGGCGGCTTATAATGCGAACAAAAAAGTTATCGCCCCAGCCCACGACCGCAAAGAACAGAATGGAAACTGCCATCACGAGAAACATATAGTTGGTGCCGCAGCGCGGATGGAGGCGCGAATGTTTTTGCGCGTTTTCCACAGTAAGCTCTTCTTCAGCCTCATAGCAGGCAATGGTTTTATGCTCCGCACCGTGGTACATGAACACGCGCTTCACATCTTTTATGCTCGCACAGAACAAAATGTAGCCGATGAATATCAAAAGGCGCACGAATCCCTCTGTGAGGCTTTTCCAAACGGGTGCAGCTTCGGGAAGCAGGCGAAACAGCAGCGAGCTTGCAAGCGTAGGCAGAACAAAAAACACCCCCACCGAAAGCGCTATGGCAAGAAGCACGGCAAGCCCCATTACGATTTTTTCGATATCCTTGCCGAGTGTTTTCGCAAGCCATTTTTCAAATTTCGTGGGTTCCTCGTCGAACGATTCACCAGCTAGCTCCGCCGAGCGCGAAAGCGTTCGCATACCGGTCGTGAGCGATTCGATAAACACAACCACACCGCGCACAAAAGGGAACCCGTAAAATGTGCCTTTTTTCGCTTTAGAGCCGCCGGGTGTGTACTCACTTTCGATGGTTCCGTCCGGCTTTCTGACCGCCATGGCAATTCCCGAAGGGGATTTCATCATCACGCCTTCCATCACTGCCTGGCCGCCGATCGTACATTTCTTCATAAAAAACCTTTCAATATACGTAACTGGGACCATTATAGCACAGAATCTATCGCATATAAGGAACGGACTGTGAAAAAAGATTGAAAAACCCATTTTGGGGTAAGAATAGATGCGAGGTGATGAAGATGAACAAAAAGGAAAAAATAAGGCTATTTTTAAAGGAAAAGGGTATTTATCTCGTACTCATGGTATGCGTTGCAGCGGTGGGGCTGGCGGCGGCGTTTGTTTTTGTGCCGCAGCTTCAAAAGGAACCAATGCCTACCGACGATATAAGCCCGGTTTCAGGCAGTGATGACGAGAGCCTCGCATCGGTTACGACACCTGTTCCGACAATGATGCCAACGCCTACTTTGATTCCGGATATGACACCCGCAGGGACCCCAAAACCCACGTCTACGCCAAAGCTTAAAGCGGCGGCACCCGTTGAGGGAGATATCATATGGGGCTTTGCAGTCAACGAGCTTATATTCTCGCGTACACTTGAACAGTGGATGACGCATAGCGGCGTGGATATCGCTAGCCCCTTGGGCTCTGAAGTACATTCTGTGTATTCGGGCACTGTCGAGAATGTGTTTGAAGATGATCAGCTCGGCATAACGGTGGTCATGAAGCATCAAAACGAAATGGTAACCGTATACGCTAATCTCAAAGCGGAGCCCCCTGTTAAGAAGGGACAAAAGTTGAACGCGGGTACGCTTTTGGGGTATGAGGGAGATACCGCCATAAGTGAGTTGGGGGATCAAAGCCAC
>JAEZLG010000173.1 GCA_023435855.1 Bacillota bacterium
TTATGAACATCGAACAGCTTCTGAAAACCCCAGAATTTAAAGACTTCAAGCTGATTGCAGGTGCCGGTGGAAGCTACCGTGATATTACTGCAGTCAATGTTATCGATTCCCCGGACTGCCATTCCTACTTCCATGGCGGAGAGTTTTTACTGACAAACACCTATATTATGCGGGATGACATTTCCATTCTCAAAGACATCATCACAGCCTGCGCGAAGATTGGCGTGAGCGCTATCGGTATTAAGCTGAACCGATTTATACGGGAGCTTCCCGAGGATTACATCGACATGGCCAATAAGCTTAATTTCCCTGTAATTCTGCTACCGGTAGATGTGGCTTTCGAGGGCATCATCCGTTTGGTTTATTCTGAGATTGTCAATACGCAGTACATACGCCTCGCGTATTCCGAAAAAGTCCATAGTTCCTTTACGCAACTGGTGCTCCAAGGCGGCTCCACCCATCAAATATTGCATAATCTTAGCGAACTGATTAACCGTGATGTTTGCTATTATGACACCTTCTTTGAAAAGTACTACGACAGCCGCAGTGATGAACGCCTCCCTATTGACCGGGCACCGCTCCCGCTTCAAGAAGCGCTCAGCCTCTATCCCCACCACCTTCTTGAGGTCTCAGGCACCAACTACGGCTTTCTTGTTGTTTTAGAGGACGAGGCTGATCCCAACGGTATCATCAACCGGAACCATGCGGAAGCCGCCATACAGCACGCCAGCACGGTTTTAAAGCTTGACAGCCAAAAGAAGATATCCAACTGGCAGATTGAAACCAGGCACCGAGATGTTTTTGTACAAGGACTTCTTCTGAACACGTTCTCCTCCGTCGAGGAGATCAATGCTCGAAAGAGTATCTACGGCTGGACATTTGAAAACGGAATCATAGCATGCGTTATCGGCTGCGATGAAAACTCTTGGGAGCACAACGGCTATGATCTGGACACATTCCTCTCCCATAAAATCAAGCAGTTCTATCCTCGATCCATGTGGACCAAGCTGGGTACACAGTTAGTTGTTCTTCTCGACCCCGGGAAGATGCCTTTACCCCGGTTTATGAAGGAACTTCAGCAAACCCTGCAGCAACTCAAGCCCTATACCCAAGAAGAGCAATCGCTAAACATCCATGTGGGCATCGGTTCCTACAAGCGCAGCCTCAAGGACGCTCATGAAAGCTACCGCGATGCCCAAACAGCGGAGCAGATCGGGCGCAAGCTGCAGCAGCGCGTTACCTGCTATGAGGAGTTGGGGCTATATAGGCTACTCTCCCAAATAAGTGACAGCAGCTGCGTCTCCGAGTTTTTGAACCGCTATATCCTTAAGCTCGTGGAGTATGATACCGCCCACAACAGCGAATATCTCAAAACACTCCAACATCTCATCACCAACGATTGGAACCTGCAAAAAACAGCGGCGAGTTTGTACATCCACTACAACACCATTAAAAACCGCTACCATAAGATTTCGGAGATATTATCTGAGGATCTCAATAACCCGGATATTAAAATGAATCTCAGCATTTCCCTTAAATTGCTGCAGTTGGAAAAGTAAAAGTAAGCATAAGTAGCCTGTTTTTGCTCGTTTGTCACGAAAAGATAATAAAAGCTCCTTTGTCGTCACAGACAAGAGAGCTTTTTTACTACCAAGAATTCACCACGAAACGAAAGCATATCGAAACCGTAATTCTTATTATCAACATTTTTATAGCAATAAGTAATTTTGGCATAATAACGTATGAAACGGTAAACTGCGGAGGCTTCCTTTTGAATAAATCTCAAATTAGTAACACTGAATTTATGGCAGACGGCATAAAATATGTTTGCTCAAAATATAAAAACCGCTCTGCCGGTTCCATTTCAGAAAAGAATTGCCAAAAGTATTTTAAGGAAATACTAAGCAGTTGGGCTGATCAAGTGGATGAAGAAGCTTTTTCACTTCATCCGAAGGCATTTAAGGGTTCCATGGTTTTATCCGGTTTGCTGAATATTGTATCGGCAATTCTAATATGGCTGAGCCTTACAGTAAATTCTATTATCCTATCGATTATAGGTACAGCAGTAATCCTATTTTCGGTGTTGTTGAACATTACCGAGTCATTTTTCTATAGGCGAATCTTTGATTTCCTGTTTCCTAAAGCCACTTCTATAAATATCATGGCGCGAAGAGCTCCAAAGGGTGAGATAAAGCGGAGAATTATATTAGGCGGTCATGCCGATGCCGCCTATGAAATGACCTATGTTTTGCACGGACAGATAAAAACCGTTTTTCCTGTTTTGGCAGGATCGTCTATTGGTGCGGCGCTTGTGTTGCTATCGAGCATTGCTTTGCTTATTCGCTATATTGTCGCAGGCAGTGTTAGCATGGACGGTAGTTGGCAATTGATTGGAGTAATAAGCGTTGCTTGCATTCCTTTTTTTCTTGCCGCCGCATTTTTTATCAACTGGAACCGGATTGTGGATGGTGCAAACGATAATCTTTCAGCATGTTATGTTGCAATGAGCGTACTAAAAGAAATGAGTGAAAAGAATATCAGATGCGAAAGCACCGAAGTGTGCTGCTTAATAACAGGGTCAGAAGAAGCAGGTCTTAGGGGGGCACTCAATTACGCACAGCGGCACAGGATGGAACTTTCAAACGTTGAAACGATATTTATAGCCTTAGATACAATGCATGAGCTTGATCAGCTTCGAGTATTTACGTTAGGACAAAACGGCACACAAAAAAACAGCAATGCAGTTGGTGCGCTTCTTATAAAAGCAGGTAAGAACTGTGGGGTTGAAATTCGAAATTCGAAGTTATTGTTCGGTGCAACGGATGCAGAAGGGTTTTCGCGTTACGGTATACGATCTTGCGCTTTGTGCGGCGTAAGCCTGCTTCCGAGGCTTTACTATCACACACGATTTGATACTTGGGATAATATAAATAAGGATTGCTTACAGCTATCCCATGAAATTTGCATGGAAACCATTCGTCTTTATGATCGCGAAGGTATTAAAACTTTTTAAAGAGATAAATAAGCAGCGCTCGCCACATTGAGATTACCAGCATATGTGTTGATACGCTGTTGAAGTCCCATCGAACGTATGAAGACTAATACGAGCATCACTTCGGGATGCCACGGTGTATCGGACTTGATTTCGTCCATCACGCGAGGCACACGGGCCGAGACCCACGTAATGTCACAGGCCTTGGCCAACGCGAGGCCATATGCCGAGACCTATAGGGTTCAGGCTCTGCCTGACGTGAAAGGCTCCGGCTGCGCCGGACGTGAAGGGTTCAGGCTCCGCCTGACGCAGGATCGACCTGGCACGAAATCCCGGCCGCTAAAATCGCGTCACTGGCGCGATTTTACGGCGGCAATGCCGCCCGCCGCGGCTTCAAGTCCCTTCGAACGTAAAGACCAAACAAAAAGAGCATCCGTTGGATGCTCTTTTTGTTTGGTGCGGTCGATGGGACTTGAACCCATACGGTCTCCCATACGCCCCTCAAACGTACGCGTCTGCCGATTCCGCCACGACCGCAAAACGAGTCGCTTTACGCGACTGCAAAAACAATTATACTTGTCAGGAAGTCGCTTGTCAACACAAAAAGAAGTGTTCGAGGCCAAATTTATCATTACCTTTCATATAAATTTCCACCTCGGATTTCAAGCACATATAAGCGTTCATTCATATTATATAACAAGCCTGCGCTCAGTTGATTGTGCGAGAAAAGGAGAAATCGACAACCATGCAAAATAAAAGAATCATGTACGGCAGAAATAACGCTACCGGCGGCAGACGCCGCGAACGTCCGGACGGAAGCGAACAGACACAGTCGCAGAACACTTCCGAAAACATCGAAAGAGAACGCTCAGAAAGCGAATCCAGGTGCCATAGAAAATGCAGCGATTTGAAAGCTCCGTTTTGCGAAACGGTGACGCTACACGAATCGTTCGATGCGAGCAACATTATGCCTACCTCCATCCGCATTGCCTACGATACCGATTTCCTCGGCTACACCCTCGAGGAGATCAACATGGATGCAAAGCTTCCCTGCGGCGGCTCCTGCCCCATTGAAGTGCTCCGGGTAACCCTCACCGGCGCTATCCCCTTCATTATCTCGGCAGGGCCTATCACCTCCGGCTGCGGCTCCGGTACATGCTTGAGCTGCCAAGGCGTATGCATGGTGGATGAGTTTATCGGTTATCTTTGCAATGACGAAGAACCGGACCTCGAGACCCTGGGTTGTGCCAGCGTTACGCCGACAGTAGACATCGATGTGGAAAAGTGTGCCTGTTCCAAAAACACTAATGTTACCTTCCATGGCGCATTCACTTTCTCCAACTTACCGACTACACTAGGTTAAATAAAGTGCAAAAGGCGGCCGAAGCCGCCTTTTTCTTATGCTCGAAGTTAAATTTAAGCTTACAGTTTCCCCAGTCCCTTAAGGAACTCCGTAATGCGGCGGACAGCCTCTTTGAGATCCTCCATAGAAGTTGCATAGCAGCAGCGAATATAACCTTCACCGCTCGGGCCAAACGCTGTACCGGGGACAACGCATACATCGTACTGCGCAAGAAGCTTATCGCAGAACTCCTCGGAGGAAAGCCCGCTTTTTTTGATGGACGGGAATGCGTAAAATGCTCCCTCGGGCTCGTTGCAGATAAGCCCAATTTCGTTGAAAGCATCCACAAGGTATCTGCGGCGCTTGGCATACTCGTTGAGCATAGCGTACATGTCGTGCCAATTATCTTCAAGCCCCTGCTCGATGCCGGCTATGGCGGCGTATTGACCGGGTGTGGGTGCCGACAGCATAGTGAGTTGGTGTATCTTCATCATCGCCGCGATAATCTCCTTGGGGCCTGCGGCAAAGCCTACGCGCCAGCCCGTCATGGAGAAGGATTTCGAGAATCCGTTTAACACGATTGTGCGCTCCCACATGCCGGGCAGCGATGCGATGGATACATGGTGCTTGTCATTATAAGTAAGCTCGGCATATATCTCGTCGGATACGATCATGATATCGGTTCCGCGGATGATATCGGCGATCTTTTCAAGATCCTCCAACTCCATAATGCCGCCCGTGGGGTTGTTGGGGAAAGGCAGCAACAGCGCTTTGGTCTTAGGCGTGATGGCAGCTTTTAACGCTTCGGGTGTTAGCTTGAAACGATGTTCCTGCGTCGTGACGACGGGAACCGGTACACCGCCTGCAAACTGAACATCGGGCAAATAAGCAACATAGGTTGGTTCGGGCACAATTACCTCGTCACCGGGGTTTAAGATAGCCCTAAACGAGAGATCGATGGCCTGGCTCGCGCCAACCGTGATGAGGATGTTCGGCACTTCATATTGAAGAGAGAAACGCTCCTTTAGGTACTGTACGCAGAGCGATCGAAGCTCCGGTATACCCGAATTGGAAGAATACGGGATACGACCTACAGAAAGCTTTTCAAGCGCGGCCTTCCTGATGCGCTCGGGGGTCGGGAAATCCGGCTCTCCTACGCCTAGGCTGATGGTTTTATCCGTAAGCAGATCAAAATACTTACGGATGCCGGAGGGTGGTACGCGCTGCACGGTTTTGCAGATGATCTTCGAATAGTCCATGGATTTACCCCTTTCGGAAGCGTGATGAATAGAGTATGTGAACATATCTGCTAAAATTTACATTTTTTATCAATAGGTACGAAAACTGCCCCTGCAGGTCGCTAAGCGGTAACACATTCGATACTCAGTCGGTGCAGGAGCGATGCTAAATTTCTATAAAATACCTTGCGGCATATCAGTTTGTGGGAATAACGGGTTCGGGGAGCGACGCGTCTCCGGTGCCTATGGTGGTTTTGCCCTGTACGGCACGGTATTTATCGGTGTATAGCTCCACGGTCTCCTTAAGTTCGCCGTTGATATATTTATCGCGGTAAGCTATAGCAACATAGCCTGTGCGAGCGTTGATTTCCTTATAGGTAAAGCCTGTAGGCCAATCGGGGTTTTCGGTAACTATGGTTTCTTGGGGTTCTATAGTATCCGTCGTGACACCGCGAACCTTGTAGGTAACGCCTTCCGGTAAGGGTACCCCATAAAAGTACACAGTCATAGTATAATCTTCATCGTTCGCATACGCAAATATATAAAGCGTTGCGCCTGTATTGTTGACGAAGACGAGATTTGGTCCACCCGTGGACACGGTCGCATCAAGACCGTAATCCGCATAATGTGAGGGCCACGAATGGTGTTTGCGCTCCGTGACCTCGACCTCAGGGCCGTTACATAAAAGTGCGTTGTAAAGCGTGGTCGATACCTGGCAAATACCGCCGCCCGCTTGCATTTCGTAAGTGTTGCCGTTGACGATGCCCGGTGCGAGCGGCCAACCACCCGCCTCGGTGCGCGGTCCGATATACTCGTTAAAATCGAATGTACCGCCGGCAGGTATCACAGCGCCGTTTAATATGTTGGCTGCCTTACGGATATTGGCACGGCGATTCGCTGTTTTAAGGCTGCTTGTGGATCCGTACTCGGTTTGGAACTCAGAGCGAAGCTGTGTGTTGGCTTTAAGCCATTCAAGATCGTGCTGCGGCTCAGTCAAAACGAGCTCAGGCTCCAGCACAGCGTTGCGGCTGCCGCTCTTAAGCATATTTGTAATATCCGCTGCAAGTTCCGTTTTGTCGAGCAAGTAGCCCGAAGAACCCTCATGGAACGTAAAGTTCGGCGCATCCGACCATGCGTCCGGCTCCGCGTAAGGCTCACTCGGAGCGGTATCGACCGCCGCGCTGATAGCGGCTATTGCTGTATTGAGCGCGTTTTCATCAGGCCAGAGGGTAACAGTAAAGTCTCTTCCGCTTTCCTCGAGCTCTTTGATTATCTTTTGGTTATTTACATAGGAATCAACCCGCCCAAGCTTAAGCGCTTCCAAGAGCACTGCGTCGAGATCGCTTTTTAGCTTAAGGTCAGGTGCGGTCAAAAGCCAAAGAGAAGCTCCGTGCTTGATTGTAATGTTGACAGTGCGTGCTTGTGCCTCTATCTTTTTAAGCAACATGTCGCGCGCACCGGCATAGGTGAGCCCGCTTACGTCCACACCATTTATGCTAATCCCGGTAAAATAGGTGGACTCGTTGATATAAACGGCGGCGTCCTTAGCTTTGGGCGCGCCGAAAAGAAGCTCGGCAAATGCCGCGAGGACAAGAAGCCCCAGCATGATTACAAATATGCGCCGTGTTTTAAAAATGAGCGTCAGCAATCGGGAACGCTTGCTGTTGCGGCCGTTATTTTTTACCGCGTTTTTCTTGGGTGAATTGCCACCGCTGCGGTTTACGTGCGTAGATTCCATAGAAAATCCCCTTACCTTTACAACGGCTTCATTATACCGTAAATTGGCGTAGCGAACAAGGCAGTAAAATTAACAAACAGTGAACCTTAAGTGTGCTTTTTGCGGTGTTAGCAATCCCTTGCCCTATGTTAAGAATTTCAATTTCATATCCCGCCTCTGCTGGTATTCTGCGTTGTAGAAGCAAGCTTTGGTTGTCTTGTTATTCATAAAATTGGATAGTATAATGAGATAAGAA
>JAEZLG010000253.1 GCA_023435855.1 Bacillota bacterium
GTTTCCAGTCGTTTACGATACGTGCGATGACGTCGCCGTCGGCAGATAGGGAAAGGGCCTCCTTAACCGCGTTATATAACGGTGTTTTTTTGAGGCGCCCGTCGCTTTGCCTTGTAAAGTCTTGCACGAGCCGAATACCAATCCAGTAACCGCTGCCCTCGTCGCTGCCGATAGCGTGGTGCCAGCCGCCGCAGCGTTTGCTTTCACCCGCGGCATTTCGCCCAAAGCCCATAGAGCCGGTACCGGCTATGATGTTGATACCCGACGCGCCTGCCATAGCGCCGGCAAGCGCGTTTTCACAATCGTTGCCAACCGTGTGCGGTATATCAAGGAGTGCAGCCCTCACCGCCGCGCGAATAGGATCCTCATCGTCCTTGATATCACCATAGCCGCCGCAAGCAACGAATGCGTAAGCAATATCCCCGGGTTTTATACCGGCTTTCTTTAAGATATCGGAAAGCCCCTCTGCAAGTACGCGCGTTACACCGTCAAGCCCGCATTGAAGGTAATGGCTTGTTGGCTTAAGACTTTCTGCGAGTACGCGCCCGGCATGGTCACAAAGCACAAAGCCTGTTTTTGTGCCTCCTCCGTCGATTCCCAAAAAAAGCTTCATTTTTCGTTCCTCCGTAAAGATGTGCGAAGAATCAGCTCCGTCGGGAAAAGTATTTTCCTCTTACAACCGCCGCGCCCGTTTATCATATCCATAAGACGCTGCACTGCAGCAACGCCAATTTCATGCGTAGGGATGCCGATTGTGGTCAGCGGTGGTGCCATATGTGCGCTTAAGCTAATGTTGTTAAAGCCAATCACGCCCACGTCTTCAGGACAACGAAGCCCCATGGCGTAGAGCGTGCCGAAGACAGCGGAAGCAAGGGAGTCACTGCCCGCAAAAATTGCGTCCGGCGGTGCACTTAGCGACATCAGATCGCGCGTCTGAACGGCGCAGAGGTTAAGATCCCACGCACAGTCTTTCACCAGCGATTCGTCATATGTAAGCCCTGCGCGGCGCAGCGCCTCGCGGTAGGTAACAAGACGGATGGAATCGGAAAAAGGCTCGTTGGGCGAGCTGCCGCTGATGATGGCGATACGTCTGTAGCCATGGTCAAGGAGGCAGCGCATCACCTTCCAATTCGCCTCGACGTGGTCAAAGCCGACGCCGTCAAACTGATAATCCGCCTCATCGTTATCGATGAACACAACGTTGGGTATATTTGCCCCGATGTGATCGAGCATGGCTTTGGGCACTCGCTCCATCAGAAAAACGCCCGAAAGCCCGGCGTTAAAGAGCTCCTCCAGTACCACCGGGTTTTTCAGCTCATTATAATTGCGTATCACGGAAATGACCGCACCCTGTCTGTCGCATTCCTCCTCCGCCGCGGCAAGGATGGCCATGAAGAAAGGATCGGAATACTTTTCTGCGGTCAGTGCTAAAATGCAGCCGAGCTTAATGCGCTCCTGCCTGCGCCGAGCCGGCTTTCTTATATAACCAAGCCGCGCTGCAACAGCCTCAACGTTTTGCCTTGTCTGCAGCGTAGTTTTAAACCCTGTATCGCCGGAAAGTATCCTCGATACTGTGGTAATGGAAACGCCCGCTTCCTGTGCGACCTCCCGAATATTCGCCATAATTCCCTCCTGTTTAGTAAACATTATAGCGATGTATGATATGAATTGCAAGGAATAAATTCCGCAATCCCCCTTTACAAAACTATCGGTTCGGCATACAATACAGGTAAACATATACGAAGAATAATTCAATTCTTTTACTAAACAATTGAAGTTTCATCAACGAAAGGCATTCCTATGAAAAAATTTGTTTTTATCGGAGCAGGTTCCTTGGATTTTACACGCGACCTCGTTCGCGACCTATTGACGTTTCCTGCCTTTGACGACTGTGAGCTAATGCTCATGGACATCAACGAAAAGCGCCTTTCCTATGCCAAGCGCGGCGTACAGCGCATTGTAGACGCGAGCGGCAGTCATGCGGTCGTCAAGGCAACCACCGATCGTCGCGAGGCGCTTCGCGACGCGGACGGCGTGCTTATCACGGTGCTGCAGGGCGGCGTTGAGGTATGGCGGCATGATATCGAAATACCCATGAAATACGGCGTGGACATCTGTGTGGGTGATACGCGCGGCCCCTCCGGCATTTTCCGTTTCCTTCGCACCGCACCGGTACTTTTGGGTATGATTCGAGACATTGAGGAACTTTGTCCCAACGCCATCGTGCTCAACTACACAAATCCTATGGCTATGCTCGTTAGTTTCCTGCAGGCGCAGACCAAGGTAAGTGTGACGGGGCTTTGCCACAGCGTGCAGGGCACGGCGGAGATGCTGGCGGGCTGGCTCAATATTGCACCCGAAAAGCTCGATTATACCTGCTTTGGCATCAACCATCAAGCATTTTACCTTTCGCTCACATCGGGCGGCGAGGATATGTACCCGAAGCTATTTGAAGCCATCAAACGCCCCGAAGTGGCAAATGAGGAGCCCGTACGCATTGAAATGCTCAAATACCTCAAATACTTTCCCACGGAATCCTCCGGACATAACTCGGAGTATAACCCATGGTTCCGCAAACGCCCGGATTTAATCGAGAAATACTGTACGCACGGCACCGGCTGGAACCCGGGCGAGCACGCCTACATACTTAAGGAGTACCTAGAGCGTGAACATACGTGGGAGGCTGAGTATACAACTTGGCTCGAACATGGCAAAGTGGAGCTTGATCGCGGCGACGAATACGCCTCGCGCATTTTCAACGCGATCTACGGGGACCATACGCCTTTCACTTTTAACGCAAACCTGCGTAACCACGGCTATATCACCAACATCGATGAAGGCGCCTGCGTGGAGGTGCCTGTCGAGGCAGACAAAAACGGCATCCGCGTTTTGGGGCGTTATACGCTGCCGCAGCATCTTTCGGCCCTTGTAGCCAACTCCGCTAAGCTTGAGGAGCTTGCCGTGCGCGCCGCCATTGAAGGAGATCCCGAAAAAGTATTTCAAGCGATCCTGTTCGACCCGCTGACCGCCAGTGTATGCAGCATGGAGGAAATCCACCGGATGGTGCAGGAGATGCTTGATAAAAACGCACCCTATCTTGGGTACTTCAAAACTCTTAAAATCTAAGGAGGAAAGACGAAATGAAAAAGCTTTTGAGCCTCGTACTTGTCCTGGCGTTCGTTTTGAGCGTCTCGGCTTGTACTCCGACCGTGCCGGGAACTAAGGATAATCCCACGGGCGGCACAGCAGGCGGCGCTAATGTCGAGCTGGTCATTTGGGGCCATCAGGAGGAATCTTGGAACAACTCGTATCGCGCGATTGCGGATGCATTCATGGCGGACAATCCTGATATCAAAATCAAGTATGAATTTTTCCCTTATGATGAATTCGAATCCAAAGTGCAGACATCGTTGATCTCCAAAAGCGGCGGCGCCGACATTTATGAGATATGGGGCGGCTGGGGTGTAGATTATGCTTCAACCGGTGCACTGGCGGCTATGCCGGACGCGATGGGTGACGAGATCCGCAACGACGCTTACCCCAGCACCTACGGTGCGCTTGAGTATGACGGCAAGCTTTACGGCATGCCTATGGAGTTCAACATAGAGTGCGGCGGACTGCTCGTTAACAACAAGCTCCTTGCTGCAAACGGCCTCACCGTTCCTACCACTTGGGATGACCTTATAGCCGAAGCAAAGAAAGCGGTTGTGACGGAAAACGGCATTATGACAACCAAAGGCTTCGATTTTGTGGGATGGGATGGCGTTCCGTACCTGTTCACCTCCATGATCCTTTCGCAGGGCGCCAATTACCTCAATGAGGACGGCAGCTTCAATTTCACGAGCAGCGAGGCAAAGAAGGCATTTTCTACACTTGCAGACCTTGTGCTCAAGGATGGTGTGACCGACCTCTCCGGTCTTACGGATGACAGCGGCCTTGAGGGCTACCAACAGTTGTTTGCCGATCAGGCGGTGTTTGTACCCCGCGGCCCATGGTCAATCGCGGAAGGTATTTCCACCTTCGGACTGACTTATAATGAGGATTTCAGCTATGTGCCTATGCCGTGGTATAGCGATAAGGCCGGATTCGCGGCGGAAACCGGCTGGTCGTTTGCTGTCAACGCCTCGAGCGATAAGCAGGAGGCAGCGTTCCGCTTCCTCGAGTACTTCTTCTCTGACAGCGTCATCATGCAGAACAACGTAGCCTGCGGTCAGATACCTGCTAAAAAGTCGGTAGCGCAAAGTGCCGAGTATCTCGAACAGTTCCCGTTTGCGGAACCTCTCGTGGGTATTCTCGATAAGGCACAGTTCATAGGCTATTTCAACACCGACCAATTCAAGGAAATCGTTAATGCAGTGTTCCTCGATTATTGCACGGGCGGTATTTATGCAAGCGTTGACGATGCCATGGCGGCACTTGAGACGAAGCTTTCCGAAATGTAACATGTATGGCGGGCGGAACGTTCCGCCCGCCCTTTCCCATTTACCGGAGGCCGTTCTATGATAAAGAATAACCGAAAATTTCTCTTGATTGTGCTGATACCCGCATTTTTACAGGTGTTTGTTTTCATGCTGCTCCCGATTGTCGGAACGGGTGCAATCTCGTTTATGGAATATAACCCTTTAGAGAAGAATAATCACTTTGTAGGGTTTCAAAACTATGGCTCGCTCCTTCATGACGATGCTTTTTTCATTGCGCTCAAGAACACGCTCGTATTCACATTCGTTACCGTAGCACTCAACATTGTGGTTTCGCTGACTATGGCGACGCTTATTAGCCAGCTCAAGTCTAACAAGAGCCGTAGCTTTTTCCGCATGATCGTATTTTTGCCCTGCATGGCTCCGCTCGTGGCGTCATCGGTCGTATGGGCGCGCAGTATCTACCAAACTAAAGGTGGGCTTGCTAACGCTATTTTGATTCTTTTCGGCGGCGATGCAATCTCTTGGATAGGCGACGCACGTTTCTTGATGCTTTCCGTCATTATCTTCACGATATGGGCGGATATGGGCTATAATACTATTCTCTTTTCAGCGGGCATCGACGGCATCCCGGAGGATATTTATCAGGCATCGCAGATTGACGGTGCGAGCCGTTGGCGCACATTTTCTCAAATTACACTGCCGCTTCTTAGTCGTACTATGACATTTGTGTCGTTGATGACCCTCATTTCCCATTTTCAAATGTTTGCACAGTTCAATGTTCTGGCGCTCAAAGACGGCCCACAGAGTTCCGGCCTTGTGCTGACGAGCTACATTTACAAAAATGCATTCATTTATAAGGAAATGGGCTACGCTGCGGCTATCTCCATGGTGCTTTTGCTGATTATCATCATCGTAACAGTCGTGCAGCAG
>JAEZLG010000261.1 GCA_023435855.1 Bacillota bacterium
ATATTGAAGCTTACATTGTTGAGGGCTCTGACTCCGGGATAATCCTTGACAAGGCCTTTGATTTCCAATACATTATCGCTCATACCTTTATCCCCAATGCTTGTTTCTATACCTGCAAAGTTGCCGAGAGGGGAGCATGCTCTCCTCTCGGCAATCATGCTATGTTATGCCTTTTAGCTCAACGGTTATTGCACGTTCGTGCCGAACTGCTCGTTGAGCCAGGAGACCGCGGCAGAGCGTTCCATAGACCAGAAGGAGATGCAGTAAGCCTTTGCAAAGGTCTCAACTTCGGTTGCGCTGACCTGTTCCATATCACCGTTATAGATGGCGAACAGATTGTCGATACGAGCCTGGGCTGTTTCAATGGGAGGAAGACCCATGGAGCATTTCAGAGAGCTGGTGGCCTCATAGACTTCGCCCATTTCAACTTCGTCAAAGTCAACGCTGCATACGAGCTCGGTGATGGGGGAACCGTCCGCATTACAAACACCGCGTCCGGCATCGCGCAGAGCATTCATGGTGCCGACGGTGAGGTTGGAGGCTTCGGAGTAAATCAGGTTGACTTCGGGGTTCGTAACAAGCAAGTCAGCCATAATCTGCTTAGCGGCATCGGCGCCTGCACCTGCATCAAGACAGCCAAGGTTGGTCGCATTGGGAGCCACGGAAAGCACACCCTCTACGAACGGGTCGGTACGGCCGGATTTAACCTCGGTATGGTTTGGCCAGCCAAGCTGAACCATAACAACGGGCTTATCGGGGTGAGCAGCTACCCAAGCGGTGGCCATTTCAACGCCCATCTGATAGGAAACACCGGCTTCATCGCTTCGCACGCAGGGAATACCGGTTCCGATGAAGGGACCAAAGAAGGACGCCATCACAACATTGTTTTCAAGGCATTCTTTGATGCCCGGGATAGCAGCTTCGTCATCCCACACATGCAGGGTGGCCATATCCATGCCCTGAGCAAGGATCTGATCGATGTTCTGGGTCATGATGGTGCCGTCGCCCTGGCCGTCAAATACGATAACTTCCGCTCCGTATTTTTCAGCAGCGTATTTTTTGGCGGCATCATACTGTGCCTGGTGGAAAACATTGCTCAAATCGGATACGAAGTAGGCGATCTTCAGCGGCTTTGTAGCTTCGGGTGCATTTGCAGCGGGTTCGTTGGTTGCGGGTGCGTTTTCAACCGGTTTGTCTGTGGCGGGCTCGTTGGCTGCAGGCTGTACGCAACCACCGACCATTGCCAGCACAAGTACGACAACAAGCAGCACGGGCATGATCCTCTTCATCATTGTGAATGTTCCTCCTATTTTATTATAATATTTTTATATGTTCCCCTCACAGAGAGCAAGAGGAAATTATGAATCCGTTCCTAAAGTACGCCGTTGCGCTGCAGCCGAAATTTGTGCTAGATTCACGTCTGACGAATGTCAATTCAAATGTTTAATGCTCTGGAGGTAAGTTAACATAAATAAATTGCTTTGTCAACGGGAGTTTGGAATATACTTGAATTTTTTCTGACATTTCACAATAAGTGGCATAAAGTGTAATGGTTAGCACGTTAGAAGCAGCACAAATTACGCTAAAAAAATACGCTGCCGTACTTTTACGGCAGCGTAAGCGTTTTTTTCAACAAGCCAATCTCGGCGAAGTTGGACAAATGTCACAACACTTTATCAAGCTTTCCACTGTCCAGCAAATTGAGCACCTGATTAGCGGTGTGCTCATCCGTTGCAAGATAGTTCAGCAGTCCGCTGTTGAGCGCGCCTATAATCGGGAATACCTTGGAGTCACCCACTGCGATGGCCAAAACGGATTTAACGCTGCGTAGCCCTGTCTCGTCAATTCCGATGAGTTTATCGTTATGGGTACATTTAAGGATCTCACCGCGAATGTTGAAATAGCGAGCACAAAGATCGCCCACGGTACAATCCGGATGTTTAAGCACGCGGCTGAGCAAAGCTTCCGAGTTAAACTGATAACCGTCGTAAGGCTCTGAATAGCGGCCGATGCCTATAACCGCGCAGTCTAAATGCTTCCATTGCTCTATGATAGCCTGCATATAGGAACTTTCAAGGAACCGTTTTTTATCCTTAAGGGATTCCACAATTCCGGGGGAATACATAAAGAGCGGTGTGCCATTTACCTTCTCGGCAAACCGACGGACACATTCGTTTATCTGAAATTCCTGATTGACAAGGGGTGAACCTCCGATAAGCGGGACTACAGTAATATCGCACAGATCGGTATCGTCCGGAAATGCCTGCATGAATTCGTAGCAAGCAGAGCCCCATGCCAGGCCGAATGAAGAATGGCTGGTCATAAGATCCTGCATGAAGCGTGTCGTCATAGCGACTACAATGCGCAGGAGCAGGTTGTGCTTTTTAATACCGGTAGGCACTACTAGGCAGTTACGAAGGCCAAATCGCCGCACGAACTCACCCGAAAGTTCCTCGTTGTTTACGAACGGGTCCTTTATAGTGATTTGCACGAGACCGGCGTTTTTTGCTTCGGTGAGTAGCTGAGACACCGCCGAGCGGGATATCCCTACCTCCTTGGCAATGATTTCCTGCGTCATACCTTCCATATAATACATTTTAGATATTTGCACCAACTTCTGGATATCCCGAATCTGTTCCATAATACTCCTCTTGCGTGAAAAAACATTTGGCGTGCCGCCGTATCTTGGCGCTGCGGACCATACGGTATATTGATAATCTATCAATCGACACACATTCTGTCAAGAGCTATATGTTCCTCGCGCGCGGGCTTTTTAGGAGTGAACCACGCGAAAAGTGGCCACAATCAAACAAATGTATTGACAATTGTCATACGCGGCATTATGCTTGTAGAAGCAACGCTATCCTTACACATGTCCTTATAATTATCTTTGAGTATTCTATACTTTCATAAAGGAGGTTTTCGTTTTGAACAGTGAGAAGTCTTTATCGGATCAACAGCTTCTCGATCTGCTCGGGAATATGTATCTTGGCCGTTATTTTGAGGAACGCGTACAATGGCTGTTCTCACAGGGGCTTGTTCATGGTACAACGCACCTTGGCATAGGGGAGGAAGCAACTGCGGCCGGTTCCATTGCTGCATTTGAGCCGCAGGATTATGTGTTCGGTACGCATCGAGGCCATGCGCAGGCGTTGTGCAAGGGTATTGATGTGAACTTCATGATGTGTGAGATACTCGCAAAGGCGAATGGTGTATGTAAGGGTCGCGGAGGGTCCATGCACATTGCGGATCCGCGCATTCTCTATTTCGGAGCGGACCGCGTTTTGGGCACCAGCGCCACCATGGCGTGCGGGGCCGGTCTTTCAATAAAAAAAAAGAACGAGAAAAATCGCATTGCGGTGGTGTTCTACGGTGACGGCTCCAGCAACGAAGGCGCTGTGTTCGAATCGCTCAATCTCGCGGCGGTATGGAACCTACCCGTACTTTTCATTTGCACCAATAACACCTACGGTATGTCAACCCACATATCAAAAGTAATGAAGGATACAGACATCAGTAAGCGTGCCTATCCTTTTAATATCCCTTCCAAAACCGTGGACGGAAACAATGTGCTCGAGGTATACGAGGCTGTCAGAGAGGCGAGGGAATATATCGTAGCCGGTAATGGTCCCATGCTGATCGTAGAAAACACCTACCGCATCTCCGGTCATTCCAAGAGCGATGGCAACCTTTACCGAACCAAGGAAGAAATCGCAGCCTGGAAAGAAAAATGTCCCATCAAGCAGTTTCGGGAATACCTTCTCAGTACCGGCAGGATCAATACGGAAACGCTTGACAAGGTCAGCGCTGAAGCGCTAGCCCGCATAGACGCAGCTGAGGAATTTGCCAAGGCTTCCCCTGAACCTAATGTGGATGATGTCTTTGAAGACGTTTATGCATGAGGAGAGAAAAGGAAATGGCAGAGAATAAAATGAAAGAAATTACGTATTCACAGGCGATAAATGACGCACTGAGCGAGGAGATGCGCCGCGATGAGACCGTATTCATGATGGGTGAGGATATCGGGGTCTATTGCGGTGCATTTGGCGTATCCCGCGGCATGATAGGCGAATTCGGACCCGAACGCATAATGGATACCCCCATTGCGGAGCAGGCGTTTGTCGGAGCTGCCGTCGGCGCAGCTATGACCGGTCTAAGACCCGTGGTTGAACTGATGTTTTCCGATTTTATGTGCGTTTGCTTTGACGAGCTTGTCAATGAAGCCGCAAAAATGCGCTTTATGTTCGGTGGACGCGTGAAAGTTCCTATGGTAATGCGCACCGCATCAGGCGCAGGAACAGGCGCGGCAGCGCAGCATTCACAGAGCTTGGAAACGTTGCTTGCTCATTTCCCGGGTCTCAAAGTAGTGGTCCCTTCCACGCCTTATGATGCAAAAGGGCTTCTCAAAACTGCTATCCGCGACGACAACCCTGTGATGTTTCTTGAGCAGAAGAAACTCTATAAGACAAAGGGTTTGGTACCCGAAGAGGAGTATACCATTGAATTTGGTGTAGCCGATATCAAGCGCGAAGGGAAAGACTGCACGATTGTAACTTACGGCCGCATGGTGCAGGTGTGCCTTGAGGCTGCGGATGAGCTTAAAAAGGACGGTATTGAAGCGGAAATCGTAGATATCCGCACCCTGCTGCCGCTTGATACCAAGACCATAATTGACTCCGTGATAAAGACAAAGCATGTTTTGATCGTGCATGAGGCCGTGCAGTTTGCGGGCTTCGGCGGCGAGATAGCCGGGCAGATAGCCGACAGCGAGGCGTTCTACCACCTGGAAGCACCGATACGCCGCATGGGTGCCAAGAGTACGCCTATACCCTTCAATCCCACCCTAGAAAGGGAGACCTTCCCAACGGTACAGAAAATAGTTGCTCAGGTTAAGGATCTGGTATAAGGAGGCCGCCCATGACAGAAATTTATATGCCCAAAGCGGGTATGGATATGAACGAGGGCGTCCTTGTTCGCTGGCTCAAAAGCATCGGCGATCCGGTTGAAAAGGACGAACCCATCATGGAAATTGAGACAGACAAGATAACCATGGAGGCGGAAGCGCCCGCAAGCGGGTTTCTGCTGGCCACCTATTCCGAAGAGGGCGATGTGATACCTGTGTTGGGGATCATGGGCTACATTGGTTCCAAGGATGAAGTTCCGCCTGCAGCACCCGGTAACACGGATACTGCCGCGTCTGAAGCATCCGTGCTTTCCTTAACAGCGACCGAAGCGAATGCCCCCAAGGCTGCAGCTTTTGCGCAAGCTGTCGAAGCTGTGCGTGCCACTCCGGGTGCGCGGCAGCTTGCCAAGGAGCTAGGCGTTGATATTTCTTGTGTTTCTCCGACCGGCAAGCATGGAGAAGTACTTGGAGAAGACGTACGTAAAGCCGCCAAGCATACTGCAGCGACTCCGCTTGCACAACGGATAGCCGATGATGGCAAAATCGCAGTCTCGTCGATACAGGGAACGGGCTTTGGCGGCAGAGTTACCAAGGCGGATGTGCTTTTAGCTACAGCCCCCGCCCCGCAAGCGTATACCATGTCGGTTGGTGAAAGCGAGCGGCTTACGATAGAAAGCCGCAGGCCGCTGAACTCGATGGAGCGGGTTGTTGCTGAGCGTATGTCTCAAAGCCACTTTGAAATACCCGGCGTGACCCAATCGCTGCTTGTAGATATGACCGATCTTCTTGCCCTGCGTGCGAAGATTAACGCCCGTCGCGAGCAGAAGATTTCCGTCAACGACTTTGTGCTCAAAGCGACAGCAATTGCTGTGAAAGAGCAGCCGCTGGCTCGCACAAGCATATATGGCAACGAATATGTGGTTTATAGCGAGGCGAATATTGGCTTTGCGGTGAGCATGAACGATGGCGAAGGCCTACTTGTGCCCGTGTTGCACAATGCGGATCGCATGCCGCTTGCCGAGTTGTCCGCAAAGGCAAAGGAACTTGCTGCACGTGCGCGCGACAACAAGATCAAACCCAGCGAATGCTCAGGAGGAACCTATACCGTATCTAATATGGGCATGTATGATGTGTGGGACTTTACCCCGATCATCAACCAGCCGCAATCCGGCATTCTCGGTATAGGCTCTACTTGTGAAATGCTACGGTTTGCGCCGGATGGCAGTGTTGTTTCCCGCAAGGTATGCAAATTACTCATCACCTACGATCACCGCATCATGAATGGCGTGACCGCAGCTAAATTCGAACTGCGTGTGCGCGACCTGCTTGAGAATCCCGAGGAGTTGCTTCTTACATGATCAATACAAAATATGATGTTGCAGTGATAGGCGGAGGTCCTGCAGGGTACATTGCCGCAATAAAGGCAGCGCAGCTCGGCGGCAGCGTGATACTTTTTGAAAAGGATACTCTGGGCGGTACCTGCCTTAACCGCGGTTGTATACCCACCAAAACCTATCTAAAAACTGCCGAGGAAATGGAAGTCATCCGTAATGCGTCAATAAGGGGCATTATAAACGATCCTTCTGTATGTTTAGATATGCAAAAGGCAGTTGCGTATAAGGACAAAGTGGTTCGTCAGCTTACATCCGGCGTAGGCATGCTCCTTAAATCCAATGGCGTTACCGTAGTATACGGAACGGCTTCCATGGTTTCACCTACCTCCATTGCTTGCAACGATAAGCTATATGAGGCTTCAAACACTATACTTTGCGGTGGCTCCAAAGCTTCGGTAATACCCATACCCGGTGTGGAGAGCAAAAACGTACTCCTGAGCGATGATATCCTCAAGCTCACAGACGTACCTCATTCACTTACCATTATCGGCGGCGGTGTGATCGGTTGCGAGATGGCCGCGGCATTCAATGGATTCGGAAGCAAAGTGACCATAATCGAGGCATTGGACAGGTTGGTTTTTAACATGGACGAGGATATTTCCGATGCTATGCGCAAACATCTGGAAAAATCCGGCGTTACCGTGTTTACCGGACAGAAAGTCGAGCGGATATCGGACGAGACCGACGGACAAATTACTGTCCTTTTTGGAGATGGTAAGTCCGTAACCGCCGATAAACTGCTGCTTTCCATAGGGCGTGTCGCAGATGTTGAATGTCTGGGCGCACTGAAGGATGAAATTAAGCTCGAACGCGGCAAAATAGTCGTGGATGGCCACATGCGTACCAATATTCCCAACATCTATGCCGCAGGAGATGTGAACGGGCGCTTCATGCTGGCGCATGCCGCTTTTAAGATGGGTGAGGTTGCGGCCGTTAACGCAATGGGCCGTAATGAGACCTGCAAGCTTAATGCCATACCCGGCTGTATTTACACAATGCCGGAGGCTTCAGGGGTTGGGCTCACCGAGGCTGAGGCCAAGCGCTGCCTTGGTGAAAATAACATAGCAACGGGAAAATTCCCGTTCTCGGCAAACGGACGCGCGCTTGCGTCCGGCAGCACCGAGGGTTTCGTAAAAGTGGTTGTGGATACACGTTTTGGCGAGTTAGTTGGCGTGCATATAGTCGGTGCGCTCGCTGCAGAGATGATATCGGAAGCGACCTCACTTATTGCAAGCGAAATACCCGCCGATATGGTTGCCGCGATCGTTCACCCGCACCCAACCTTTTCAGAAGCGTTCATGGAAGCATGCGCGGATGCGTTCAAAAGGTGTATGCACCTTCCGAAGAAGCGATGAAAAAATACGAAAGATCCCTGTGCGGTTCCGACCGCATAGGGATCTGATTTGCTTTTCGCAGTTCTTTCCTTATTGAACTTATATCTTGTAAAAATGATCCGGCATACCGGTAATACCGGAACGTATGGAGAAGATGCCACCGGCACCGGGGTTATTCTTGAGATCTTCTCGGGTGTATTTATACTTGGACGATGCTACATAGAAATCCTTCATGTCCTCGCCTCCGAAACCTCCGCAGCAGGCGAATTCCACGGGAAACTTTATGGTGCCGACATGATTGAATTCTTTATCCCATACGGATATGCGGCCGGTCCAGTGACAAATATAGATATTGTCCTCCACGTCGATGTTAATGCCATCAGGCATACCGAGCGTACCAAAGCGAATGACTGCCTTACCGGGGCTTATGGGGCCCTTATCAATATCGTAATCGTAGCACAGCAGGGTTTGATTGTAAGTATCCACCACGAGCATACGGGTAGAGGCACTGTTCCAAACGATTGCATTAAACTGGTTGATGCCTTGCTCTATTGTCTTTACGCTCCTATCGGTATCTACCATATAAAAGCCGCCCAACATATCGGGTGAATAAGCATCGGTGCCGTAAAGCTTGGATACCGAACTCATAAACACACGTCCGCGGGCATCCACGCGGGTGTCATTATAACGATTGTCAGGGTTGCCGTTTTCGGGATCTACGATAAAGGTAAGATTTCCGGTAGAAAGATCCAGCAGATGAAGACCGCTTTGGAGCGACACCATGAGTTTATTAATATCATCTGTTGGAATAGCGGAGCCTATGAGCTGACCGGTTCTAAACAGCTCGTCACCGCCTGTTACGGGGTTAAAACGGTGTACATCGCCCGTGAATAGGTCTGTCCAGTACCATTTGCTTATGCGTGCATCCCATATGGGAGTCTCCGCAAGCTCGACATTTGCATCAATCGCTAAGGAAAATTCCGACTGCACATACTTCCCGGTCATACTTAACCCTCCGTATAATTAATCGTTTGCGCTGAATTGTTTACGTCGTATTTGGAAGCACTGTCTTGTACGAGGCAGCACCATCTAATACATATAGCTATTCAAGCGCTTCAAGGATTCTTACTAGATAGCTCTTGAGCTGCTGTTGTTCTTTCGGCAGCAGGCAATCAAGCGTTTCCGCATTACACTTGTTGATTGTTGTAAGAATGTCCGGCAACAGAGACGCACCTTCGCTTGTGATGTAGATATCCACGCTGCGTCTGTCATTTTCTGAATGCCGCCGCTCGATAAGCCCCTTTTTTTCCATGCGGGTGAGTATGCCCGTCATCGTGGAGCTATCCAACCTGCAAAACTGCGCGAGTACGGAGGGGGAGAGATTTCCTTCTTTACGTAATAAATACATCACCATGTATTGCGCCGGGGTAACATCGAAAGATTGCAGACTCGCCTTGAAATGTGTGTGTACAGTATTCTGAACTGCGGTAAGCAAATAGTTAATGCACTCGTTGAGTTCCATCCTTTACCTCACTGCGTGTTGATAACGTTTTCATATAAATCCATTTTAGGGGTAGTGAGCAAGATAGTCAAGATATTTTGTATACAAATATTTTGTATAGAAATATCTTGCATGCAAATAAAAACCACGCTATACTTACAATAACCTAAGCAACATTGGGGAGGATGTATTATGGACTTTACGTTGTCACCATCGCACGAACTGCTCAAGAGCTTATACAAAAAATTCGCCGAGGCGGAAGTCAAGCCGCTTGCGCGTGATATGGACGAAACCGAGGTTATGTCCATGGAACTCGTACAAAAGATGCAGGCACTTGGCTTCTTCGGCATACCGTATCCTCGTGAATACGGCGGATCCGGCGCGGACACTCTGGCATATGCCCTTTGCATGGAGGAGATATCCAAAGCCGATGCAAGTACCGGCATAACCATATCCGTACATACATCGCTATGTTGTTCGAGTATCTACGAATACGGCAACGAAGCACAGAAACAGGAATTCCTGCGCCCGTTGGTAGATGGCCGCAAGATTGGCTGCTTTTGCCTGACAGAGCCCAACGCGGGTTCAGACGCATCCGGAATTCAGTCGTTTGCGCGGCGTGAGGCGAATGAATACATTCTCAACGGCTCCAAGGTATTTACGACCAACTCCGACTTTGCGGATACCATGGTGGTGTTTGCCTATACCGACAAAGGAATGGGTACGGATGGCATATCTGCCTTTATACTGGATGCCAAATCCAAAGGTGTCTATGTAAGCGCAAACATCCCCCGCATGGGCATTCGTGCCGCATCCAACTGTGAAGTGGCGTTCCAGAATGTACACATACCGGCTTCTAATCTACTAAAGAATGAGGGCATGGGCTTTGAAATCGCAATGAAAGCGCTGGACGGCGGCCGCATAGGTATCGGTGCGCAGGCCGTAGGTATTGCGCAGGGTGCGCTGAACGCCGTCATTGAATATGTCAAGGAGCGCAAGCAGTTCGGCAAGCCGATAGGTTCGTTTCAGAATTCCAAGTTCAAGCTTGCCGAGATGCAGACCAAGATAGATGCCGCAAGACTTTTGGTGTGGCGTGCCGCAATGGATAAGGACGCCCACCGCGACTATGGCACCTCCGCCGCTATGTGTAAGCTTTTCGCATCGGAAGTGGCAAACGATGTTACCCGCGGTTGTGTGCAGCTTTTCGGCGGCTACGGCTACTGCCGTGAGTATCCGGTAGAGCGCATGATGCGCGATGCCAAGATAACCGAGATATACGAGGGCACATCCGAGGTTATGAAGATGGTCATCTCCAACTCTATAAAAGTACGCTGAGGTGAAACAGAATGAAGATCGTTGTTTGCATAAAACAGGTTCCGGACACGAGCGAAGTCAAAATTAATCCCGTGACCAATACGCTCATCCGAACCGGGATACCGGTAATCGTTAATCCCGACGATAAGGCGGGCATTGAGGTTGCACTGACGCTTAAATCCACTGTTGCGGATTGCACGGTATCCGTGCTGTCCATGGGTCCGCCGCATGCTGAAACAGCACTGCTCGAGGCTCTTGCAATGGGTTGTGACGAAGCTTATCTATTGTGCGGAAGGGAATTCGGCGGTTCGGATACGCTTGCTACCTCCACTGCGCTTGCTGCAGCGCTCCGCCTTATAGGCTACGACCTTATCATAACCGGCCGCCAGGCAATAGATGGTGACACGGCACAGGTTGGTCCGCAGATAGCCGAACATCTTTCTATACCTCATGTGAGTTATGTCGAAAAGGTCGATTTTGAAGATGCAGGCACGCTCATTGTCAACAGGCGCTATGAGGATAGGGTACACCGCTTGCGTGTAAAAACGCCCTGTTTGATTACAACGCTTTCACAAGCTTGTACGCCCCGTTATATGACGGTGCCGGGCGTTGTGGATGCATGGAATAAGACCATAACAAAAATTGGGTTCGACACATTAAAGAATGATCTGGCGATCGAGTCCGTGGGACTTAAAGGTTCTCCCACCAATGTTGTATGTTCTTACACAAAAGAGCCCCGCGGTCAGGGTATGCTGCTGTGCGGACTGAGCGCTGACGAGGCTGTAGATACCATCGTGGCAAGGCTGCACGAGAGCCACATTATTTAAGGAGATACCGTCTATGAGTAAGAATGTATACGTCGTAATTGAACAAAGAGATGGTAACGTCCAAAGCATAGGTTATGAATTGCTTGGTGAAGCATATTCCCTTGCTTTCGATTTAAAGCAAAAGGTAGTGGCGGTACTTATCGGTGGTAAAAACATTACGGACAAGGCGCAGGAGCTGATATACTTCGGTGCAGACGAGGTAGTGACAGTCGCGGATGACAGGCTGAAAGAATTCGCCTCTCTTCCATATGCACGTGCGTTGGAGCAGATTATCCGCGCGGACGACCCCGAAATCATGCTCTTTGGAGCAACCTCCATTGGAAGGGATCTTGCACCTCGCACCTCGGCGAGAGTTAAGACCGGTCTGACCGCGGACTGCACAGGGTTGTGCATCAATCCCGAAAATGGCTTGCTTATGATGACACGCCCTGCGTTTGGGGGCAACCTTATGGCGGTTATCAACTGCAAGCGGCACAGGCCGCAGATGGCTACGGTGCGCCCCGGCGTAATGCAGCCTCTTGAACGCGATGCAGCGCGCACCGGGTGCATACACAGCTTCGATGTCGTATTTGAGCATAGCGACTTTACAGTTGAACTCATTGAGGTAATCACAGACCTTAAGGAGAAGGCGGATATTACCAAGGCGAAGTATCTTGTCAGCGGTGGCCGCGGAATAGGGGGCCCCGAGGGTTTTGAGGGGCTAAGGAAACTTGCCGACGAACTTGGCGGTGAAATCGCATCCTCCAGGGCACCAGTGGAAGCGGGCTGGATAGGTGCAGAGTATCAAGTCGGACAGACGGGTAAGACCGTCCGCCCAAGCCTTTATCTTGCCTGCGGAATATCCGGTGCAATACAGCATATGGCCGGTATGGAGAATTCCGAAACAATCATCGCCATCAATACCAATGAAACTGCACCCATCTTCAACCTCGCGGATCTCGGAATCGTGGGCGATGTCAACGTAATACTGCCAAAGCTGACTGAAGCCGTGAGGAAGGCCAAAGCTTCGGGCTGCGGTTATTTACCGTGTGCCGGCACAGATTCCTTCCTCAACCTGCGCAATGTTACCTTCAGCGTGCAGCAGGGAATTGCTTATCTTACCATAAACCGTCCGCAATCCATGAACTCGCTCACTGCAGACACACTTAAGGAGATCGGTGCGGTGGCAGATAAGCTTGCGAAGGAGGATAGCGTAAAGGTGCTCATTGTGCGAGGCGCGGGTGGACGCGCGTTTGCCGCAGGCGCTGACATTGCTGCTATGCGTGAGATGACCGAGGAGGAGGGACGCGAATTATCCGTGCTTGCTCAGACATCCTTTAGTAAGCTTAAAGCCTTGCCGCAAATCGTCATCGCAGCGGTAAACGGCTTTGCATTGGGCGGCGGAAACGAGCTTGCCATGGCCTGCGATATACGTATTGCGAGTTCACGCTCCAAATTCGGTCAGCCGGAAGTCAACCTCGGTCTAATCCCGGGATTTACCGGAACGCAACGGCTGCCGCGGTTGGTGGGGCAGGGCATGGCCAAATCCCTCATCTTCACAACGGAAATGATTAGCGCAGAGGAAGCTCTAAGAATCGGTCTGGTCAGCAAGGTTGTAGCCCCTGAAGCGCTCATGCGTACCGTGCAAGGAATCGCGATGCTGATACTCAATAAAAGCGTATATGCAGTGCAGCAGGCTAAGAAAGCGATCAACGAGGGCTGTGCAGTGGATATCGAGCATGGGCTTCAGTTCGAAAACGATGCATGGACCAACTGCTTTAGCGAAGCGGGCGAAGCACATGAGGGCATGACTGCCTTCGTGAAAAAGCGCAAGCCCAATTTCAGGGATTTTTAACAAGGAGGTAAATATAGAATGGATTTTATAAATTGCGTGAGCAGCAGGCGGAGCACCCGCAAATTTAAATCCAAACCAATCGAGCACGATGTGATGGAACGAGTGATCGACGCGGCATCCTATTCTCCCTCATGGAAGAACACGCAGACTGCCCGTTACACAATAGTCGAAAGTGAAGCGCTTAAAAACGAGCTCGCCGACCGAAGCACGGTAAGCTTTCCGAACAACGGTCGTATCATCAAAGGCGCGCCTGCCGTGGTGGTGCTCTCCAGCATTCGCGGCAGATCCGGTTATGAACGCGATGGCTCTTTCTCTACCTCCAAGGGAGATGCATGGGAGATGTTCGATGCGGGCATCGCTGCACAGACTCTATGCCTTGCAGCTTGTAACGAAGGGCTCGGTACTGTGATTATGGGCATATTTGATGAAAATGAAGTTTCATATGTGATAGGGCTCGACAATTCTCAGCGTGTTTCCGCCCTCATAGCAATCGGTTATCCAGACGAGCAGCCTGTGATGCCAAAACGCAAGGAAACGAGTAGTCTCATAGAATACAGATGATATCTGTTTGCTACTTGAGGTCAATCAGAGTATTAGCCCGAAATTATATACAAAATAAACCCTTCGGAAGGCAGCAATTTCGAAGGGTTTTTTGCGCTCATGGCAGTATTTCCACCCGTAAATCATCAGAGGCAGAGTCGAAGCCCACAAAAGCTGCGTTGCTGCGAACGAGTCAATTCGCGTTCGTAAATGCCGTCCTTCTATCTGCTTGAATATATAGCTAAATTACATCAAAACAAATTCTTCGTTTGCATACAAAACAATATATGCAAATGGTATAATCATCATAAGCGGGCATCATGCGGCTTTTTATGCTGCGCAATTTTCATCCAAAGCCGGTGGACCCGGGTGAGCGATATCCGCAAAAAGACGCTATTGGGGATTGGAATGGATTTAAGTATCTTAAACGAACGGCAACGTGAGGCCGTCGAGTGCCTGGACGGCCCGCTTCTTGTGCTTGCAGGTGCGGGAAGCGGTAAAACAAGGGTGTTGACCTATCGCATCGCGAACTTTATTGAGCACGGCGTTAAGCCGTGGAATATACTTGCGCTTACCTTCACCAACAAGGCTGCCAACGAAATGCGCGAGCGCGTGGAATCGCTTGTAAGCTATGGTGCAAGCGATATGTGGGTCACCACGTTCCATTCCTGCTGCGTGCGTATATTAAGGCGTGAGGCAGATCGCATCGGCTACGCGAAAAATTTCGTGATCTACGACGATTCGGATCAAATGAGTGTGATCGGGGACTGCCTTAAGCAGCTCGGCATCAGCGATAAGGACATGCCTAAGCGCGAGGTGAAGGAACGCATCAGCGATGCGAAAAACAAGTCGCTCGACCCTGAGGCCTACCTTCTTGAAAACCGCCACCTCGACAAAGCGGTCATCAAGGTATATAAGCTTTATGTAAAAAGGCTTAAAGACGCGAACGCGCTCGATTTTGACGATCTTCTTCTTCTTACCATACGCCTTTTTGAGACCTGCCCGGACATTTTGCAAAAATACCGCGAGCGCTTTCAATACGTGCTTGTGGACGAGTACCAAGATACCAACCTTGCGCAGTATAAGCTGATTGCGCTTCTTTGCAAAGAGCATAAAAACATATGTGTGGTAGGCGACGACGACCAGAGCATCTACGGCTGGCGTGGCGCTGATATACGAAACATTCTTGATTTTGAAAAGGATTTTGATGGCACGCGTGTCATCCGTCTCGAGCAAAATTACCGCTCAACAAGTAACATTCTCAATGCGGCCAACGCTGTAATCGAAAACAATCTTGGCCGTAAGCGAAAAACCCTTTGGACGGAAAATCACGGCGGCGAAAAGGCGGAACTATATACCGCCGCTGACGAGCGCGACGAAGCTCGCTTCATCTGCCAGAAAATACTCGACGGTGTACGCGAGGGCAGGAGCTATTCGGATTTCGGCATACTGTATCGCATGAATGCACAAAGCCGCGTCATAGAGGGTACGCTGTCCAACTACGGCATACCCTACCGCGTGTACGGCGGGCAGCGGTTCTACGAGCGCAAGGAAATTAAGGATATCATGGCCTATCTTAGGCTCATCTACAACCCGAGCGATGACGTCGCGTTAAGCCGCATTATAAACGTACCGCGCCGCGGCATCGGCGATACTACCGTACAGGAGCTTGCGCGCGCCGCACAAGAAAACAATACCTCCATGCTCTTAACCGCTATGAGCGGGGAAGGGCTTGCCCCCCGTGTTGCTGCAAAACTAAAACCGTTTGCCGACAGCATTACGGATTTTATAGCCCAACAGATGCTCATGCCGCTTTCGGAGTTTGTCGCGTGGCTTATCATAACGCTCGATTATGAGCAATACCTTGCTGCGGACGATAAAAAGAATGACATCGAATCGCGAATGGAAAATATACGTGAGCTTGTGGGAAATATAAAAGAGATTGAACGCGACCTTCCCGAGGAGGAAAGTGCGCTTGCGGCATTTTTAGAGAACGTGGCGCTCGTTGCCGATATTGATGCCATGGACGGCGAAAGCCGCGCGGTGGCACTCATGACACTCCATAGCGCCAAAGGGCTCGAATTCCCGGTGGTGTTTTTAGCGGGTATGGAAGAAAACATATTCCCAACCTCACGTGCGCGCAACAATCTCTCCGAATCCGCCATGGAGGAGGAGAGGAGGCTTTGCTATGTGGGCATCACCCGCGCAAGGGAAAAGATATACCTTCTCCATGCCAAGCAGCGCCAGCTTTTCGGCGACTATTCACTCAACCGCCGCTCGCGCTTTATAGAGGAGATACCGCAAGAACTCATTCAGCAGGAAAAGACCGAATCCGTTCGCGACGAAGGCTACACGGTGGTGCAAAATAAGGCAAGCAGCTATGCAGCGCGCGCCAACGCCTATTTTGGATTTGATCCGCATGCGAATGCTGCGCCCACGGTTAAGCCAAAAACGCCCGGCCGCAGCTTTAACCCGTTTGAGCGTGTGAAGCATGCGCAGTTTGGCCTCGGCACGGTACTTGAAGTGACGGGTACGGGCAGCGCCACCATCATCACTATCGATTTTGATACCGTGGGTATCAAAAAATTCGCAGCGGCTTACGCTCCCATTGAATCACAGTCGTAAGGTAAAGGAGGCGCCTAATTTGGATCGCATGCAAGAGCTTGTGAAGCTTCTAAATGTTTACGCCAACGCCTACTATGTGCTTGACGCACCCAAAGTGAGCGATTTTGATTATGATAAGCTCTTCGACGAGCTTGTAAAACTTGAGGAAGATACGGGCATAGTGTTGCCCGATTCGCCAACACATCGCGTCGGAGGCGCACCGCTTGCGGCATTTAAACCACACAGGCATTTAAATAAGCTTTTAAGTTTCGATAAGGTGCGTACGGGTGCTGATTTAAAGGATTGGGCAAACCGCGCCGAAAAGCTGCGTATCGAACATAATGAAAAAACCGGCGAAGCATTACCGCTAATCTCCTTTGCACTCGAATATAAGTTTGACGGGCTCACTGTCAATCTGACTTACGAAAACGGCGTGCTTGTGAACGGAGCCACGCGCGGCAACGGTGAGGTGGGCGAGGAAATACTGCCGCAGGTTAAGACCATACGCTCCATCCCGCTTTCCGTCCCCTTCAAAGGGCGCATGGAGGTGCGTGGAGAGTGTTATATGCGGTTATCTGTGCTCGAAGAGCTCAACAAAACTTCGCTGGAGCCGTTTAAAAATGCGCGAAACGCCGCTGCCGGAGCATTAAGGAACCTCGACCCGCAGGTAACGAAAAAAAGGCGGCTCGATTTTTTTAGCTACGACGTAGGATATATCGAAGGGAAAACACTCAGCGATCACTTTGAAATGCTCGATTTTTTAAGGGAAAACGGATTTCCCGTGAGCGACGGCACGAAGCACTGTTTCAATGCGGAGGAGCTTCTAAGTGGCATCGAAGAGGCTGAAAAAAAACGCGAAACGTTTGATTTTCTCATAGACGGCATGGTCGTGAAGATCAGCGACCTTAAAACCCGAGAGGTACTTGGTGCAACCGACCGTTTTCCGCGATGGGCCATTGCCTATAAATTTGCTGCTGAGGAGACCACCACGGTGGTTCGGGAGGTAACATGGGAGGTGGGGCGTACGGGCAAGCTTACACCACGCGCCAGCTTTGACCCCGTGGAGCTAGCAGGCGCAACCATTCGCCATGCTACACTTAACAATTTTGATGATATCAAACGCAAGCGCGTCGGGATAGGCTCCACCGTGTTTTTAAGGCGCAGCAACGACGTGATACCCGAAATTATGGGTGCAGTCGAGGACGATGTACCCGAAGCGGAGATTAAAATGCCCACGGTATGTCCCGCGTGCGGTGCGCATGTGGAGCAGCGCGGCGTGCATATTTTTTGCACCAACTCGCTTTCCTGTCGTCCGCAAATTTCGGGCAGGCTTACGCAGTATGCCTCGCGTAACGCTATGGATATTGAGACTTTCAGCGAAAAGACAGCCGATCTTTTTGTGGAGCGATTGAACCTCAATAGCATCCCGGATCTTTATGACCTCACGGAAAACGACTTTTTAGCGCTCGAGGGCTTTCAGAAAAAGAAAGCGAAAAACCTTAAGGATTCCATTGAACGGAGCATGGACTGTTAACTTAGGGCATTTTTGTTCGCCATAGGTATCCCAAACGTGGGTGAAAAGACCGCCCGTGACCTTGCGCGCATCTTTCATAC
>JAEZLG010000034.1 GCA_023435855.1 Bacillota bacterium
TGTATACTCCGTGGAGACCCTTTATTGCCAACTTTGTGATTATCATATTACATGCCTCCAAAAAGATTATCATTTATCTTCCCCCTGAAAAGTATCATGCTAACTATAATAATTCTCAGGAGTCAAAGTATTATTCATAATTGGATAGTTGCTATGCAAAAATACCATAAAATATGGGAAACTACTAATATGAAGATATGGCTATTATATCAAAAGCGACAAAATTTACAATCCAAAAAATAAAATCCGACTATTGGTACGTATAGCCGCAGTTATTTCCCAACCGTTGACATCACACGGGTACAATGCTATGCTGTACCCGTATTGTTGCGCGCGCAACAATTTTCCACGTCGGGAGGTTTTCTATGGAAATGCTCATGCGTTTTGTTGACCGCACCACGCGATGCGCCGCTATCTATCGTAGCGAAAAGCTTGAAGCGGAGGGGCTCAACGGTTATCAGCACCCCTATATTTTGAACATATGCAGGGAGCCCGGTATCTCGCAGGAGAGCTTGGCTTCTCGCATTTATGTAAACAGGAGCAGCGTCACACGCCAGCTAGCAATACTTGAACAAAACGGCTTTGTAGAGCGCCGTGTCAGCGAGTCCGACAAGCGCGTGTTGGAGGTATATCCCACACAGAAAGCGTTTGACGTGTATCCGCGCGTACGCGAAGTGCTCAGGGAATGGAATGCGGGGCTTTTAGAGCAGTTCACGCCCGAAGAGCGAAAGCTTTTAAGCTCCATGATGGAGCGCGTGATGGTGAAAGCCGTTGAAATAAGCGGTGCGGATAAGATTGAAAACGTGAGGTAGGCATGAAGCGTATATTTGCATACCTAAAGCCGTACTATGGGCGGATGAGCGTGGGGCTTGTTATTAAATTCATAGGCACCATCATGGACCTATTACTCCCCTATGTGCTCGCATATACGATTGACACAATCGTTCCGACCAAAAGCGTCAATCGCATATTGCTATTTGGCGGTGTGATGCTCGTTTGCGCCGTTATAGCCGTACTCACAAACATCGTCGCAAACCGCATGGCCTCCCGCGTAGCGCGGGATACCACCGAGCGCATACGCCACGATCTATATGAGCGTATCTCCTACCTTTCCGGCGCACAATCGGACAATTTTTCCATACCTTCGCTCGAGTCGCGCCTTACAAGCGACACCTACAACCTACACCAAATGCTCGGTATGATGCAGCGCCTTGGTGTACGCGCCCCTATCCTTCTGATTGGCGGCATTCTTGTAACGATGACGCTTGAGCCGGTGATGTCGCTCATCCTTGTGGCAATCTTGCCGATTATCGGCGTTATCGTATATGCGGTATCCAAAAAAAGCATACCGCTTTACACTTCACTGCAGCAATCCGTAGACAAACTATCGCGCACGGTGCGCGAAAACACCACGGGTATACGCATCATCAAAGCGCTATCGCAGACTCGCTACGAAAAATCGCGTTTCGCAGATGTAAACGGTGAGGTCGTGAAAAGCGAAAAGGCGGCCGCAAAGACCGTAGCACTCACGAGTCCTATGATGAACCTGCTGTTAAGCCTAGCGCTCATCCCCGTTATTATCGTTGGTGCATACCGCGTGAACGAGGGATTGACGCAGCCCGGGAAGATCATCGCATTCTTATCGTACTTTACAATTATCTTAAATGCCATGCTTTCCGTTACGCGCATGTTTGTAATCTACAACCGAAGCTTTGCCTCCGCACAGCGTATCGTAAAGGTGCTCGACGCGCCGGAGGATCTTTCTAAATCGGAAGACATAGAACCGATCAAAGAGCCTTGGCATATCGTCTTTGAAAACGTTACCTTCTCCTATCATAAGCGCGAGCCGAGTATTGAAAACATCAGCTTTCGTTTGAATCACGGTGAAACGCTCGGCATCATAGGTGCTACGGGAAGCGGAAAAAGCACAGTGCTCCGACTTCTCATGCGTCTTTATGACAGGGACTCCGGCAGTATCCGTATCGACGGGCAGGAGCTTACTACCTACGAGCTCAAGGCACTTCGTGCTAAATTCGGAGCAGTATTTCAAAATGACATTTTATTTGCCGATTCCATCGCCGAAAACATATCCTTCGGTCGAGCTTTAAGTCAAGATACCATCGAAGCCGCAGTTCATATTGCGCAAGCCAAGGAATTCGTGGACACTCTCCCCGACGGACTTGACCACATGCTTGCTATTAAGAGTGCAAACCTTTCGGGTGGGCAGAAGCAAAGAATTCTCATCGCGCGCGCCGTGGCGGCAAAACCGGAAATTTTAATTTTAGATGATTCATCGAGCGCGCTTGACTATAAGACAGACTCTCTTTTACGCAAGGCGTTGCGCGAGGAGCTTAGGGAAAGCACAAAGATCATCGTTGCGCAGCGCATCAGTTCCATCATGCACGCAGACCGCATACTCGTACTTGAAGAGGGCAAAGAAGCCGGCTACGGTACGCATGAGGAGCTTATGAAAACGTGTGAAAGCTACCGCGAAATCAGCATTTCGCAGATGGGAGGATACGCCGTTGGCAGGACCGAACAAAGGGCCTAATTTCACAAAGCCCGTGGAAAAACCGGCGGACCCCAAAAGGGTGCTGCGCCGCTTGTGGAGCTATCTTTACAGGTATAAGTGGCATGTACTTCTCGCGTTTGCCTTGATGCTTGCGAGCAATCTATTAGCACTTATTGGTCCGCTTCTTTCGGGCTACGCTGTCGACGCCATAGGAATTGAAGCGGGAAAAGTAGATTTTGACGGCGTATTGTACAACTGCGCGTTGATGGCTGCTTTTTATGTCGTCTCCTCAGGCTTTGCCTATCTATTGTCTAGATTGATGATCAACATAAGCCAAAAGGTCGTTTACAAAATGCGAAACGACGTATTCGAACGTCTTGCGGATATGCCGGTCAGCTATTTTGATACGCATCAGACGGGTGAAATCATAAGCCACCTAACCTACGACATCGACACGGTAAACTCCTCTCTCTCTACAGACCTTCTTCAAATATGCGCGAGTTTCGTAACCGTCATAGGTTCTCTAATTATGATGGTACAGATATCCCCGTTGCTTCTGTTGGTGTTTGTGGTAACCGTTCCATTGTCTTTCTTTCTCACGAAGTACATCACGGGAAAAACACGCCCCCTTTTTAAAATGCGTTCCATTAAGCTCGGAGAACTCAACGGCTTCACAGAGGAAAGCCTTACAGGCAATAAAACCATTACCGCTTATAACCGTCAGGATGTTATGCTTGAGCGCTTCGATAAGAAAAACAACGAAGCAGTAACCGCGTACTACAACGCCGATTATTACGGCAGCATCAACGGCCCGTGCATCAACTTCATCAACAACCTCTCCTTAGCGCTCATAAGCGTGTTCGGAGCAATCATGTACCTTTACGGCAGCCTGACGCTTGGCAACCTTTCAAGCTTTGTGCTTTACTCGCGAAAGTTCTCAGGCCCCATTAACGAGGCGGCGAATATCTTCGGCGAGCTTCAATCCGCCTTCGCTGCGGCGGAAAGAGTGTTTCGCATCATCGACGAACCTCTTGAAACAGCCGACGCGGAAAATGCCGAACCCCTCACGGATGTTATGGGCCATGTGGAAGTCAACGGTGTGGATTTCGGCTATACGAGCAAAAGACTTATCGTGGAAGGCCTTAACATCGATGCGCTCGCCGGTAAAATGGTTGCTATTGTCGGACCTACGGGTGCAGGTAAAACCACCATCATCAACCTTTTAATGCGCTTTTACGACCCCAACGACGGAAGCATTTCCATAGACGGAAAGGAAATACGTTCGGTTACCCGCGAAAGCCTTCGTCAATCCTTCGCGATGGTGCTCCAGGACACATGGCTGTTTCAAGGAACGGTGTATGAGAACATTGCCTATGGCAAAAAGGATGCTACCCGCGCGGAGGTAATTGCAGCTGCTAAAGCGGCAAAGATACACAATTTCATCATGCAGCTTCCGCAGGGCTACGATACGGTTTTAAATGACGAGGGGCTTAACATTTCGCAAGGCCAAAAGCAGCTTCTTACCATTGCGCGCGCCATGCTCCCCGACGCAAAAATACTTATTTTGGACGAGGCCACTTCCAATGTGGATACGCGCACCGAAATGCAAATACAATCCGCCATGCGAAAACTCATGCGCAACAAGACCTGCTTCATCATCGCACATAGGCTTTCAACCATCCAAAATGCAGATAAGATACTCGTATTAAGCGACGGCGAGATAGCAGAGCAGGGAAATCATGAAGAGCTTCTCTCGAAGAAGGGCCTCTATTACGATTTGTAATCGGCACAGTTTTGCTGAAATAATAAAGATGCATGAAGGCGCGGGGTAAACCACGCGCCTTTCTATATAAGAATGGTTTTATCTCAATTGTTTCGCTGATCAACAGCGCAGTCGATGGCCAATACCGTAGCAAGCGCTGCGACTTCGTCGCGCGGATCACCTATGTTGATGGCGTATGTATCCCCCCAGGCTAGCCACTCCTTGGAAATGGTAACGACGAACTGGCCGTTTTGGGTCACGCTGTATTCGTGCTCAAAGAAATCCCCTTCCACCTGCCAGTCTTTGCCGTAGATGCTATAGCGCGGGCGCAAAAATGTAAACTCCTTCACGATTTCAAGATACTGCACGCCGCCTACAAACACATAGAAACGGGGCAGGAAGCTCATAACTTTTTGCTTGATGAAAGCGACCTCCGCACCGGACGCAGCGTCGTACACGAAAAGCTGCTTCCCCCATGAAAATAGCCTGCCCTCTACATAGAATCGATCATTGCCGAGTTCATCCTTCACGGTAAACCTATCTGCCCAGGAAAAAACCTTTTGCTTCATGTACAGTTTCATATAAAATATCCCCTTATCGTTTTGCCGTTCTTTATACTTTTCGACACATTGAACCCGTTTCCTTCATCAAGCTATGCAAAGCATTCTCCCTAAAATGCAAAAAGGGAGCTTGCGCTCCCCTTATTATCCTTACCCTTATCAGAACTTAGGCACCACAGCACCCTCGTAGGTGGTTTCAATAAAGCTCTTCACCTTGTCGCTTTGAAGCGCGGCAATGAGCGCGAGGATGCCCGGATCGTTTTCGTGTCCTTCCTTCACGCAAAGCACGTTTGCGTAGGTATCGGCCGCGACGGAATCCTTATCCTCAGTTGCTACGGCATCCGTACCGACCTTCAAACCTGCCTGGATAGCGTAGTTGCCGTTGATGACGGCAAAATCCACATCCTGCAGTGAGCGGGCGAGTTGGGCAGCTTCGACCTCGATGATATCGAGATTCTTGGAGTTTTCAACGATGTCGAGCACAGTTGCACCAAGGCCTGCGCCTTCTTTAAGCTTGATGAGACCCTGTGCTTCAAGAAGCAGAAGTGCGCGAGCTTCGTTTGTACCATCATTGGGTACGGCGATTTGGCCGCCTTCGGGAAT
This sequence comes from Bacillota bacterium, assembly GCA_023435855.1. GTDB lineage: Bacteria > Bacillota > Clostridia > Christensenellales > CAG-138 > UBA7707. The sequence goes on from JAEZLG010000034.1 coordinate 5,438, forward strand.
ATCGCTAAGCGCTTTGGTCTTACCCGGGTAAATTCCGAAGGGCTCATAGTGGATAGCAGCAACGCTCACGACGTGGGTGTTGTTGTTCAGGTTAAAGTCATCGAGGTACGGCTGGTGCTGGAAGTAGTTAGCATCGAGTTCACCGCCTTCAAGCGCGAGGTTGGGCTGCACATAGTCGGTAAATTCAATAACCTGCAGATCGTAGCCTTGCGCAGCAAGATCTTCCTTAACTACGGCAAGTATTTCAGAATGCGGGGTGATGCTTGCTCCGACCTTGATTACGGTTAGCGGTACTTCAACTGCCGGCGCTTCGGTTGCGGGTGCATCGGTTGCGGGAGCAGCAGGCGCTTCGGTCGGCTCGGTGTTTTCTGCACTCGGTGTGCAGCCGGCAAACAGGGAAATTGCCAGAAGTGTGGCGAACAAGATTGAAAGGGTCTTTTTCATTGGATACCTCCATATAAAAATAAACTTTTTTTGCATTTCTTACTTTGTGCGTAGTATTCAGCGTGCGCGTTTGTCGGAGCGTCTGGCATGGTGCATTCCAATCTCCTGCATAACCTGTACGACAATCACGATTACAATTACGTTAAGCATCATGATATCGCCTTTATAGCGATAATAGCCGTAGTTGATGGCTACTGTGCCTAAACCGCCGCCGCCCGTGAAACCGGACATGGCTGTATAGCCGAGTATGGTGACCGCTGCGATGGCTGCGCCGACAATAAGCGCCGGTTTCGCCTCGGGAAGGAGCACCTTTGTTACAATCTGCATGGGTGTTGCGCCCATAGATTGCGCGGCCTCGACCACGCCCGCGTCAACCTCTTTGAGAGAGGCTTCCACCATCCGCGCTATGTAGGGTGCGGATGCAAATACAAGCGGAACAATGGTCGCGGTGGGGCCTAATGTCGTACCTATCAACGCCCTTGTCACGGGTGTAACCCATACGAGAAGGATGATGAACGGGATTGACCTCACGATGTTCACAAATATACCGAGTACCTTGTTGAACACCGGTTTTGGTTTAATACCGTTTTCGTCCGTCACAACGAGCAGTATCCCCAATGGAAGGCCTAAAACGTAAGCAAGTGCGGCGGAGACTATCACCATATATAGGGTTTCGAGAAGCCCCTGACTCAGAAGCTCGATGATTTGTGAACTAGTCATTGCTTTCTACTTCCCCCTCCTCCTCAAACTGTACGTTGTGCGCCGATAGGTACATACGCATTCGATGTACCGCCTGCTCATT
>JAEZLG010000044.1 GCA_023435855.1 Bacillota bacterium
CCGAAGGGACCATACCCCACGCCGATAAACCGCCAGCCGTATCTTTCGTAATAGGAAGTATGGTCGGTGGAAAGATATACCTTGCTAAACCCGAGCTTTTTGGCCTCCTTGAGGCCGTGCTCCAGTAAAATTCTTCCATAACCACTCTTTCTTTTATCTTCCTCTACATACAGCGCACAAAGCCACGGCCATAGGTCCTGTCGGCTTATAAAATCATTTGCGATAAGACCATAGCTTCCGATGACGGTATCCCCTTCCATAAGAAGGTACCAGCGCGGAAGCGGGCTTAACGTATCGAGGCTATGGAATATGGAATCCTCGTAGACGCGCCGGTCGATGCCCCACTTTTGAGAAAAGTAATCGACCGCGCGTTCAAAATATGCGGGATTTTCGCGAACGGATACTACGATGGGCTCCATACCTTCAAGCTCCTTTTAACAATCCGGCACTGCCATACCCTTGATAGCTTGGTCGACACTCCAATAAAAGCGATCCGCTCCGACAGCATGCTTAAGACCGCACTTTTCAAACATGTGCTCCACATTTGTCTGGAGGCTTGAAAAGTAAACTTCCGCACCGTTTTCCGTCATGGTCTTACACAGATCCGTGACCGCTTGCACGGCCGATATATCGGCCAGCGACACACCGCGCATGGAGAATATGACACAGCGCTTTCCTTTTAACTCGTCACGCACGCAATCCTCAAGCCTGCGCACGGAGCCGAAGTAGAGCGGACCACTCACATACACCACGGCGGTATCCTCATGCCCTTCAATTTGGGCGCAGTCCTGAAGCTTTTCAGGCACGATACCGCTCACGGTAATCTCAACCTGCGATACCTTCACAACAAATGTGAGAAGAGAAAACAATACGCCTATAACGATGGCGACGGTGAGATCGAATACCACCGTACACGCCATAGTGATACCAAACTGCATCATAGCGCTCGCGATGCGCTTACGAAAAATGTCCTTGATTACATGCCACTCGTTCATACGCCATGCCGTCACCATGAGCACGCCCGCCAGAGCGCATAATGGAATTTTTGACATGATGCCGCCAAGTGCAAACATGGATAGAAGCAATACCGCGGAATGGATGATACTTACAAGACGCGTCTGTCCGCCGGCCTTTACCGCAACGCTCGTACGCGCAATAGCCGCTGTAGCCGGTACGCCGCCAAAGAAAGGAAGCATCAGATTGCCCACACCCTGTGCAATCAACTCTGCACCGGCGTTGAGCTTTTCGCCCTTCATGCGTCCTGCGGAAGCGCCGCATAATAAGCTTTCGATCATGCCGAGCGCCGCAATACTGACAGCGGGCATTAATAGCTCGCTAAGGCGACTCAACTGGAATTCAGAAAGGGCAAGGCGCTCGCCCAAAAGAAGCGTTTTTGGAATTTCCCCTACATTTTCGACAGGAAATGCAAATATTGCGTTTGCCGCCGTGGCAAGGATGATGGCCGCGAGCGAGCCCGGAACAATCGCCGACCACTTTTTAGGATAGATTGCCATAAATACGATCACCGCTATGCCTATGATGAGCGCATGAGGGTTGAGGCTTTGCGAAAAGGAGAAATAGCTTATCAGGCGTTCTACGGTTTCGGTGCCATGGGATGTAAGGCCGGTGAGGTTGTTGACTTGCCCGAGCGCGATGATTACAGCAATACCTGAGGTAAAGCCCGTGATAACGGGTAGCGGAATAAATGAGACCAAGTCGCCAAGCTTTAAAACACCGGCGAGGATGAGAAGCACGCCCGAAAGCGCACAGGCAATGAACACACCCTGCATACCGAAGCGCGCTACAAGTGAAACGAGTATGGCCGTCATAGCGCCTGTGGGCCCCGATATTTGGAACGACGCACCCGAAAGAGCACCGATTACAATGCCCGCCACGATGGCGGTTACAAGACCTGCCGCAGCGCTTGCACCGCTGCTGACGCCAAACGCGAGTGCGAGCGGAAGTGCAACCGCCGCGACGGTAACACCGGCAAGTAAATCCTTACCGAGTTTCTGCGTATTGTAGCCCTTAAACTCACGGACGAGCATAGCGGAAAATCCCTTAAAGTATTTCACAGAAAGTCCCCTTTGAATGCATTTCATTTACAGTTTTTTTGCACACCAATAGCCATTATAGCACTTTAGCGCACAACGTCAATGCAAATGCAGGGTAAACTTCCTTTCATCCCGTTTGCTGAAATTTTTATGTCATTATTCGGAAAAAACCCGTTATCGAAGGAAGGTTTTATAGTCTTCATAATTCGCGCGAAGGAGCGTGGGTGTATCGAGGGAATACGGGCATTGCGACGCACATTGTCCGCAGTTTAGACAGTTTTCAATTTGTGCCATGTTCGATTGCCATTCTTTTGTAAGCCATTGAGCCTTCGGGGAACGCCGTATCATAAGGCTCATGCGCGTACAATTGTTGATTTTAATGCCGACAGGGCAGGGCATGCAGTAGCCGCAGCCTCGGCAAAACGATCCCGATAGCTCTTTGCGGTCTTTTTCAATCTTCGCGAGCATAACTTCATTGAGCACGGGTTCCTTTACATTATAGGAAAGGAACTCGTCTAGCTCCGTCTCCTTTTGAATGCCCCATATGGGTACAACATGCGGAAACTGTGCAAGGTACGCATAGGCGAGTGCCGAGTCGGTTATAAGACCGCCCGAGAGCGCTTTCATCGCAATAAAGCCCATGTTTTCTTGTATGCAAGCCTGCGCAAGCTCCAAATCCTCCTTCGTTGCAAGATAGCTTAACGGGAATTGGAGCGTATCGTAAAGGCCGCTTTTTACGGCTTCATGCGCGACGTTTAAACGGTGGTTGGTGATGCCGATAAAGCGTATTTTCCCCTGCGCCTTCGCTTCGAGCATCGCCTCATAAAGCCCGCTTCCGTCCCCTATCTTCGGACAGAAATCGGGGTTGTGGAACTGATAGATATCGATGTAATCGGTGCGCAGGTTTTTTAAACTTACTTTAAGATCGGCCCAAAACCCTTCTGAAGTTGTCGCACCTGTTTTGGTGCTGATGACGATTTTGTCGCGCATGCCTTCAAATGCCGCGCCGAGTTTCTCCTCGCTATCAGAATACCAA
>JAEZLG010000178.1 GCA_023435855.1 Bacillota bacterium
AAGAACTCGTTCCAATTATCCTTCACCTCGCGCCATAAACGATTGTTCGTGTTGTAGATATAGTGACCTAGTAAAAAGACATCGGACTCGTATTCACGCTGTACACGCTGCACAGCAGCTTCAATGCTTTCTTTCAACTGCGCCTCGGCGCATTGCTCATAACCTGAAATGACGTCCTGTTTGAGCATATCCGCAGGTATATCGATATGCGTTAGGACAGTCACTAGTTTGATTTTAATAATAAAGTTAAACTGCCCATCCTCACTTCTTTCATATTTGATCTTCGTATCGCTATTTGTAACGGAAAGCGACAAATACATACCCTTTTGATCGGGCAGCTCGCTAATGAGGATGCCTCCCTGTATTTTATTAATCAAAAATAGAAGCATCTTGGATTCAAGAGGACTCAACGTGCCGATCATAATCTCATTTTTGAACACAGCCACGCCGTTGCTCTCCACAACCATTTCCCCATTGTTATCTACCCCATGGAAAATCGGCAGCACGAGCGATGCTCCTTCTGCCTTCAAAAGGTTATAAGCTTCGTAGGCGGCCACGTTGTAGGTAAGAGCGGCTGTTTTATAATCCTCCTTTAAAATTTTGTCGATTTCGTTGGAAATAACGCTTTGATCGAGCCCCTTCAACTTAAGAAGGTCGCCGGCAGGCTGGCCTACGCTTATGACAATACTGGCAGTCTCTCGCAGTTCGCTTTCACGGAGCAACCAGTCGAGTATGTGGCTTACTTCCCCGTCGACCGCAAGCTGCTCACTCAAAATAAACACCGTGGCATGCCCGAAGTAGAGCTTGCTCGTGACGCGCTTGCTGGCGTTTCGTACGGCTTCAGGTATGGTGCGTCCGGTGGATTCGACGGTCTTCGAACTCAACCCCTGCTGCTTAATATTTTCCTGAAGATTCATGATTTCGAAAGTGACGACGTAATCACCTGTTTCCGGATTCTTATCTACTGCAATACCCGCAACAAAAGTGAGCTCGTTCAAACTGCGGTAATCGCTGCACCCGCAGAGTACAAGGCAAACCGTGAGAACAAGCGTAAGCCGGCGTAAGCTTTTCAACTTATGCATCGTTAGACCCTCCGTCTTTGATTTTCATGCGGGTTTTGTTTTTCGTAAGTGCTCGCGGACGCGTGAGCATCTCCCACCAAGGTGCGCGAAACATGGTATCCTTTATATTCTGAAAGCGGAAACTCATCAAGTTCTCCACCTGCGGAATTCCGAAGGATTGAAGGTTTAAAATATGGATTGTAAACAACAAAACACCGACAACGAATCCGGTAAGACCAAACATGGAGGAAAGCGCCAGAAGTGCCAGGCGCAAATAGATGATGGGTGCGTTCAGCTTGGGTACCAAAAGGTTCGTGATGCCCGTTAAACCGACTACGATGATCATCGGCGACGCAACGAGCTTTGCTTCCACCGCCGCTTGGCCGATGACGAGCGCACCTACGATGCTCAGCGCTTGACCTATATTCGAGGGCATTCTAACGCCTGTTTCCCGAAGAATATCAAACACGGCGAGCATGACAAAAGCCTCCAGCGCTGCCGGCAGCGGAACGCTCATCCGCTCGGATGCGATGTTGACAAGAAGCGACTGCGGTAGCATTTCCCGATGAAATGCAACGACCGCAATATAAAGCCCGGGCGTTATTACCGTTAAGACAAAGCCTATAATACGAAGCAACCGCGACAGCGATGTATAAAAGAAGCTCAAGTAATAGTCTTCACCGCTTTGAAAATTCTCGACAAACAAATACGGCACAGTAAGCACATTACATGTACCGTCCACAAATATAGCGACTCTGCCTTCGAGTATTTTCCCTACCACGACATCCGGTTTTTCAGTATAGCCGATCGAGCGAAAGGGTGACCACGGTTTATCTCGAATGAGCTCCGTTATATAGTTGGAGTCTAGGATTGCGTCGATGTCAATCTTTTTAAGCCGCTTATATACCTCTTGAAGAACGCTATTATCGACGATTCCTTCTAAATAGCATACACATATGGCGGTATTGCTGCGATTGCCGATACTTAAGAATTTCATTTTCAACGCGGGTGTACGAAGCTTCCGCCTAATAAGCGATAGGTTCCCCATAATGCACTCGTTAAAACCCTCGCGCGGTCCGGTAAGCGTTTTTTCACTATCCGGCTCCGCGATGCTGCGCGTCGAAAACCTTTTGGTATTCAAAACGAGCACTTCCTTGCACCCATCCGCAATCAGAATCGTGTCGCCGTAGGTAATGGAGTCGATCGCTATTTTCAGCTCCCGTGTTTTTTTCGCCTCATTGATCTGAACGACACGCAGGAGGAGCTCATCCGCGAGTGCCTCCCCTCCCTTCGAATCAATCCTTTCGTTTATAAGCGGATTGACGATTGTTTGACTTATAAGAATGGGGTCCACCATTCCATCGTTATAGATTAAGCAGAATTTGTGGCGTTTATCGAACTTATTTTCGAGCTCGCGTATACGCAAAACGTCCACGTCTACAAAAAGCTTTTTAATAAACGTTATATCCTCACCGATGTTCCCCGTAAATGCACGATCGGTATAGGCAGCGCTCATATCGTCTACGGCGTTTTTTATCCTTGCTTCCCTTTTCTCCTTTTTGCCGCCGAAAATACTCCCGAACATGCTTCCCCTCCAATTCATTTTGTCTTATAGTTTTCCGTTTTTGGAAAAATAATGCGCAGGAGGATATATGGATGCTTTACAGCAGAAAAGTGCAAAAAAAAGTGAACGAAATGTGATCTCGTCACAAAAGGCAAATATTAACTTTTGGTTAAAGCAAAAAGCAATAACAAAGAGTAAAATCTTTCCGGGAATAGGTTTAAGCACCGTTTCGGTGGTTGGAAACGCTTTACGGCTAAAAACATTATACCGAAACCTAAATCGGCCGCACAAAAAGCAAAAAACGGATGCTAGCATCCGTTTTTAAGGTTATATAAGTTCATTTATTCCATTAGCTTCCTATACATATCCATCATCTCCATAAATTTCTTTGCGTCTCCCCCATGATCCGGGTGATAGCGCATCGCAAGCTCACGAAATTTACCCTTTACAGCCACGCGATCTGCGTCGGCCGGAAGGCCGAAACGCCTTAACAGCTCCGGGTCGTAAACCGTGGCCTGCGCAATACCATTCTCCCGATAATAACGATAATATACATAAAAAAAATACTCGTCTATCACACTCTGTAAGGCAGCGGTATCCATACCGCACAAAACGGCAAGCGGATAACGCGCCGTGCTCGATGCAAATCCACGCAAATCAAAAAAGGTGTTCCAAACAAGCCGCCTGCCTTCGGGCGGCACGGAACTTCCAAACCGTATTTTACTCTCAAGCTTTTTCAAGCCTCTAATACGCTGCTTTATGGCGTCGGTCCCACCCGGACATGAAGACAATTCAATATCCTCCCGTCAACTTTGAAGAAGTGTTGCGCGGTGCAAAATGAGTTCTGCCGCGATGCTGATCGCGATCTCTGCAGGAGTTTCACCTTTTATAGGCAATCCAATGGGGGCATGTATGCGTGAAATCTCATTTTCGCCTATACCAGCCTCTTTAAGACGCTTATACGTCGTTGCGATTTTGCCGCGGCTGCCGATCATGCCAATGTAGGCAGCTTCCGTTTTAATGGCAAACAGAAGCGCTTCATAATCCGCCTGATGGCCGCGCGTCAATATGACGATGTAATCCCTGCTTGTAATGGTAATCTTGCTTCCGATTTCCGAAAAAGAACCTAGAATGGTTTTTACGGCGTGCGGGAAAAGTTTAGGATCGGTAAACATCTCACGATCCTCATATACCACAGGGCGGAACCCAACATGCTCGATTACGGGCACAAGTTCTTTAGATACATGTCCGCCGCCAAACACATATACATAGCCCGGCTGCATAAGCGGCTCTACATAAAATGATGGTTCTTCACGCTGCAATTTACCGTCGGCTTTCAGTTGTGGCAGTATACGCTCATTATTAATACTGACAAATCGAACGCCTGCTGTTTTCGTATAGACACCAAGTGCATTTTGCGATATGTCCGTAATGAGCCATGCTTCTTCGTTTTCATGAATCAAAGATACAATATGTATAAGCACCTCAATGCTTTTCTTATCCTGTGCTGAAAAGTGATGAAAATAGACATCCACCCCGCCTCCACAGATCATGCCGATATTCGCTGCCTGCGCAGAGGAAAGATCGAAGCTGCGTGTAAAACTTAATTTATCTCTAAGTGCTTCCTTAGCCGCGAGAGAGCTGTGGTATTCCACCACACCGCCGCCTACCGTGCCCATCGTACTGCCATCCTGAAACACGGCCATTTTAGCTCCTTTTCCTCGAGGTGTAGAACCGAAGCTTGCGATAACGCTGCAAAGAACTGCGTCCTCACCGCGCTTTAGTGCGTTCAACACTGCCTCTAATAGTGCTTTCATACCGTGTTCTCCAATCTGTGTAAAAAGATATGCCGTACCACCATGATACCCGAGGGTTATCGCTTTTTCAATGACTTTGCTGTTGCGCTGTTGCTACGAAAGCGATATGCTTATAACTATGGAAGATAAATCGCTACTCCAAAAAAAGCCCGAAGACTGTAACTACTCGTTTTTCTGTCATAAGACATGCGAGTTTTTTCCTTGTCATAAAACAAACGATCCCGATAACTTCAATTGTCTCTTCTGCTATTGTCCGCTTTATGCACTTGGGGAACGCTGTGGCGGGAATTTCAGCTACACGAAAACCGGGATTAAGGATTGCAGCGCATGTACGCTGCCGCATATCCGAAAAAACTACTCGTATATTATGGAAAAGTTCACAGAAATCGCCGAGCTTGCTAAACAACACGATTGAGCATATTTTAAGGACCCGCTTACTGCGGGTCCTATTTTTGTGTCTATTTACTTAACAGCACCCGCCTAAACAGATATGGGAAAAAGTTAAGCTCTGCTCGAATCCGCTGCTCGATTTTTGCATTGAGAGTACAGAGCTTTTTCACATCCTCAGCTGTCGGCTCTTTAAGTGCAAAGTGCCAAAGCGTTACCGCCTTGCACGCTTCTTTTGCTGCGTTGTTTCCATACCGCATATCAAGCCGAGAAGCGAAGGATGTTACGGTATCCTCAACATGTAGGGTTAAATCGAGGAAAACCGCCTGCTTCGTGAGCTTTACATAGCAGGCGTCCAGCATTTGAGCCATCGAGCCACAATACTTTCGATAAAGCATTTTATAGTTTGTTTCCGCTGAGGAAAGCAAAAACACCATTTTAAGAAGCAGCAACAGAACAAAAAGGATTATTAAAGTAAGCGCCAATAGGAGTACGGCTTTTTCCTGAGGGGTAAGCGGGCGCGATTTATTAACTTCGTGTTGAACATCCTCCGAAGGCGGCATTACGGTTGGCTGCTGCGGCGTTTGCTCAACTACCTGCCTCTCGGTAAACGGTACAGCCTCTTGGAACTCCCATGCTGTAGGGTCGAATACAATCCATCCTATGCCCTTAAAATAAACCTCTGTCCATGCATGTGCTGTGGCATTTGTGGCAACGTAAGAATTGGGCGAATTGGGATACAACTCATTCCGTTTAACTGCATACCCCGTCACAAAGCGTGCGGGTAATCCGACGCTTCGCGAAAGTACGGCCATGGCGCTTGCGTAATAGACGCAGTAGCCTTTGCGCGTACTTAAAAAATGTGCCACAAAATCTGTATCCTCGGGCGGCGTTCCGGGCGTGAGCGTATACGTACAGTTTTCCCTAAGCCATGTCTCTATGGCCCTCGCCTTCTCATAAGGTGATGAATGCTCCTTTGTAATACTTCGTGCCAAATCATAAACGGATTCGGGCAACGTATCGGGCAGATGCAAATAATTAGCGCACACATCGTCGTAAAGCGGGTCACCCGGATCTGATGTAAGCTTTTCAAGCAAGAGCATGTTGTCATCAAAGTCTTTTGTGCCGCGGCCAAATACGGTCGTATCCATCACATAATACTGGGACCGACGTACGCGTGACGCATTGATTTCACCTTGTGAGGTAAAAAAGATTTCCGAGCCGAAGCTTGATGTATTTCTTAGTCGTATCACCCGACCTGCGCTAAAAAATGTGTTACCTTTGAGCATATAATTGATAGTTAACTCGATATCCGTAGTCATCTTTCGATAGAGTTTTTTAGCTTCCTCTCCGCCGGAGGGTGCATCCATAAAAAATGCTGCCCGCCGCTTCGAGCCCCACACAATACTCTCAAATCGGTAAGATTTCGTATCCGTATCATACCATGTTTTTCCGTTATAACCATTGTATACTGCGCCGCCAAGTCGGACAGGAAAGCTTGTAATGACCGTCATCACGATTGTGTCGTCAAGTTGAACGTCTCCGCCAAGCCTATCTCCCAACGGCGCAAAACCGGTATCCCGCAGATGAAACGTTGTATAGGAGGCACCTCCTCCTTGCGCAGCATCCTGCAAATCGTCTATTAGATTCGCGAAACTTTCGGCACGCCAAACACCATCCTCTACGGGAGAGAGGAATAAGGAAAATAACACCACGAGCGGCGCAAACAGCACAGCAAATGCAGGAAGAAGTTTAGAGAAAATTCGCTCGCTGCTATCAAGCGTTGCATCGATGCGACGCCCTGCGACTTTTGCAAGAGAGATAAGAATAACAGGTACACACAATGCTGCGACCGCAACGAGCTGCTCCGTACCCTGCCGCTTATATAATAAATAAAGTGCTATTAGAACGATTGGCGTTACAACATTGAAACGAAAAACTTTACGATAAAACAGAAATGCAAGCGCTGCTAAGGGCAGTCCAAAGAGCAGACTTGCCAAGAAAAAAGCGCTTTTATCCGGATCAAATTCAAGAGATGAAAAACCGCTAAAACACCAGTGTAAAAAGGACGCCCCCCTACCGGCAACCCCACCTTCTCTCGTAAACGCAAAGGAGAGCGTAATGGCAGCAGCTGTTAATAGCAAAAGTGCGGGAAACATCCACCATTTACGTGAAAGAAGAAAAACCAGTAAAATTCCTAAGGCTGTTGCGGAAAAAACGGATCCGAGCGTTACCTCAAGCGCAATCTGCGAAAAAAGCAAGGCATTTAAAACCGTAGCAAGCAGAAGTGCGCAAAGCGCGTCGGCCAAATATGCGGCAAGTTTTATTTTCTTTGCCATACTTACCCGATTCCCTCCAGAGCCTTAGTTGCATCACACCCGGGTTCCAAATACAGCGTATGGATACGGCTGCCCACGCGCGTACCGCCGCAAAGAACCAGCGTTACCGACGGGAATACCGTGAGTGCGCGTTCAAGCGCCGTATTGAGATTCGGATCCGTTTCGCGCGTCAATACAAAAAGCGCTCGTGCAGTACTTGCCACGGTACATGCACTAGCGAGCGCGGCGGGCAGGTTTTCGCTGCCGCAAAAAGGAAGCGCTGCAAGGAAGTGCTGCAAAGACTCAAGCTCGGCCATGCGAACGTACTCATGCCGCTCGTTTACCTTAGCGCTCGTAATAAGCTGTACAATGCGCTCGCGCAAAAGGCTGTGGATTGCAATGCTTGCTGCACATTCGCAAAGCGTATCGGCATAGATGAGTGCGTCCTCGCCGATAAGTTTATAAATGGAGCTGTCAAGAAGAATTAAAACACGTTCCCGCTCAGGAAGCTCGTATTGCTTAACATAAAGCTGCCCTTGCTGTGCAGATTTTTTCCAGTGGATTCGCTTGAGTTGGTCGCCTTTTACGTAAAGCCCCGCGCTCGTAACATCTTCTCCCTGTTCGGTTTGCCTCAGATATGCGCTGCCGAATAGCTTAGAGTCGACAAGACCTGCGTTTGCCGCATCGCCTATCTCCGCTTTAGGCAGCACTTTAAGCTCTGCCATACGGTAATAAGGAAGCCAGCGCATATCAAAGCGCAGCGTTGTGAGTCCGAAAATATCGGTAATCCTGATGCCTGTCATGCCCACGCGGTAAATGCCGCGATAAGGAAGGGAAAGCGAAAGATCAAAATCCTTGCCTGAAAACGGTGCTAAGCTAAACATCAGATCCTGCTTTTCACGCAAGGATACGACATCTATATGAACCTCCATCAGCGAAAGCGGAACAGGGCGTTCATTTTTAATCTCCAGATGTAAAAGCGCTCTATCGCCTTTGACACAAGTCTTTTTACTCAACTCCTGTTTGTAGGTAAATGCATAGATTGTCCAAAGATTTACGAGAAGCATTGTAAGGATGGAGCAAAGCTGTGCAAAAAACACAAAATAGTACACGCGAAGCCCCGTGTACATGCCGGCGAGTAGGCAAATACCCATCGTCGTATAAAAAACGATACGTATCGCTTTCATGCGGGGCCCGGTACCTTAATGGAACGGAGGATACCGGTTAAAACCGTTTCGGGTGTTTCTTTCTTTTGACTCCCCTGCGGGTGGAGTATGAGTC
>JAEZLG010000059.1 GCA_023435855.1 Bacillota bacterium
GCATATTCTTCATAAATGTGCTTGGTGGCGTTCGCGTCGGATATGCCGCGTGCAGTCTTTGACATAATGACCGCCACGGGATCACCCGGCAGCAGTCGCGGCAGAATAAAGTTGAGAAGCACCGCGATCACGAATGTAAGCACAAACCAAATCAGCTTCTTGCCGAAATATTTGCGATAACCCTTCATGCGTTTCCCTCCGAATTCCGAATGAAGAAACAGCCATGTTTCTTACATGTATTGTCGAAACATGGCTGTTTCTCTTTCATACCTATTAGCCTACAAGCTTAAGATCATAGAGAGCAGCGATGCTATAACCATCGGTGCAATCCATCGGCGGGATGTTTCTGCCGTCACCGGCTTCGGGGTAATTCGTCCAGACGGATTCGTTCACAGCGTGGAATTTGTCAGGGCGATACATGAGCGAGAACGAGGGTACATCGGTGAGATAGATCTCGACCGCCTCGGTGAAGTAAGCCTTAAGCTTCGCGGGATCGCTCTCGAGCGGAATCAGCTTGACGAGCTCGTCAATGCGGGGATTGGAGTAATGACCCCAGTTACCGCTCCAGTTATTTTCAACACCGTTAAACTCGGAGCTCATGAGCATGCGCATACGGCCCCAGGGCTGCGACGGGGTGGCAGAGTCGGTCCACATCATGAAGATGTCATAGTCGGACTGCGAAGCAGAGGTGACAACAGTCTGGTACACGCTCCACTCCGGGAACTCGGTCACGATCTCGATGCCAATCTTTTCACCGGCAGCAGCTACGATTTCCATAGCAGCCTGCCAGTCGGTCCATCCGTTCGGGCAGCAGGCATTGTAGGAAAGCTTCGTGCCGTCAATCTCGCGGTATCCGTCGCCGTCGGCATCCACGATACCGGCCGCCTCGAGAATCGCCTTGGCGCCTTCGATATCATTGCCGGCCCACTGTAGGTTCTTGGCGGCGATGGCTGCTTTATCATACTGTGCCTGCTCACCGTCGGTCGGATTCATGAGGGAACGCGGCACCTGTTGGAATGTCGGGCTCTGGCCGGTCATGGCGTTGGTGTTGATAGCATCATAATCTACCGCCATGGCGATGGCCTTACGTACGGCTGCGTTGTCAAGACCGAAGGAGCTCATGTTAAACCAAGCTGTCGGCATATTGACGCAGACGCCATAGGGAGGTTCATCGAGATAAGTGGAGATGGGTAAACCGTCCTTCTCCCACATGTCCTGAATGTTGGAAATGAACTGCTGGCAAACGTCAACCTCGCCTGCAGCAAACGCCACCTGACCGGCGGGGTTATCGGCATAGATGCTGTGGCAAAGGTACTTCGGTACAGGCAGCTTGCCCCACATGGAGGCATCCTGTCCCCAGTAGTTGTCGTCGCGAACGAACACGACCTTCTGGTCGTCGGAATAGAACTTGGTGTACGGGCCGGACCATACGACGTCGTCGCCGGGATCCTGCTTGATGGTGTCGGCGGTGTTGCGGGCTTCAAGGGTTTCAAGCCATGCTTTCTGGATGATGTAAGCCTGCACGATGAAGCATTCGAGCTGCAGGGGGTTCGTGGGCTTGCCCTCTTCATTCAGCGTGGAGGTGATGACGACGGTAGAAGCATCAGTCGCCTCTACGGACGCAATGTACGGGCCGTAGCCGGTGCCCATGGAGTTCGCATACTTAACGCCGCATGCCCAAGTATAGGCTACGTCATCGGCGGTGATGGGGGTGCCGTCACTCCACTTCGCAGCAGCCTTGATTTTAACGGTCATCTGGGTCTTGTCGGCATTCCAGACGGGGTCGCCGTCCGCGATAAGCGGGGTCTTGGAGCCATCGAGCATGTTGTACATGTACAGGGTCTCGAACATGACGATACGGCTGCCGCCTGCCGAGTCGGCAAGTGCCATGGCGTTGTTGTTGTCATTGCTCAGCGGGTTCCAGCCAACTACGGCGCCCCACTGCTGACCTGCAAAATACAACGTCTCGTTACGGGGAAGTTCGCCGCCCGGCGTTACCACTTCTGCTGTGGGCTCGGTTGGTGCCTCGGACACGGGCGCTTCAGTAGCGGGTGCCGGCGTAGGCTCGGTCGTTGCGGCCGGTGTACAGGCTGTGAGCATAACGCCCATCACCATAACAACCGCAAGAACGAGCGCCAGGAATTTCCAAGAGCGATTTTTCATGTCTATTCCTCCTGTTTGATGTTTTATCGTTATGGCCGCGAATGCGGTCCATAGCACGAAAGAAATCCGGGAAAGACTTGAACTTGAAAATTAAAGTTGTTTAACCGTTTCCCCTTCGAGTACCGTACCCGGTATGAACACATGCGAGGGTATATCACCCTTGGGGGATTTCATCGCTTGTACGAGCATCTGTGCGGCTACAGTACCGAGCTTATCTGTATCCTGTTTAAGAGTGGTCAGCCTTGGACGGAACACCTGTGAAAGGTAGATGCCGTCATAACCGACAACGCTTATATCGTCCGGGATCGTAAGCCCGCTGGCCTCAATTTCATTCATGCCGCCTATGAAGGCGAAATCGTCGGGATAGAGTATGCAGGTAGGTCTGTTGGAAAGCTGAAGAAGCTCGCGCGTTGCGGCTGCACTCGAGGGCGGTTCGTGGAATATCGCCTCTTTTATGTACTCGTCCGGCACGTCAATTTTGAGCTCCTCACAGGTCTTATAAAAGCTTGCAAGGCGGTATTTGGTGACTGCAACACTTTGCTGGCCGGTGATGAATGCAATCTTTCTATGTCCTTTGTTGTAAATATGGTGAATCAAATCGTGCATGCACTGCACGTTGTCGGAGAGTACCGCACTTCGAAAACTGTATACATGATCGATGGTAACGATAGGAAGGTCGCTGTCCATAAGCTCCATGACTTGCGGATCCGAAAAATCAACGCCGGCGACAAGCACACCGTCGCAGTTGCGGTAGCGGCAATGTTCGAGATATGTCATGGATGTGCCGCCGATGTTGCGTGTGATAAAAGTGAAATCATAGCCGTTCGCTTCCGCCTCGTGCTGGAAGCTGCCGATAACCTGCGCAAAAAACTCATGCGCAAGCCCGCCGATGAGGTTGCCGTGCTTGCCGCTTTCAGCCAGCAAAATGCCGATGTTAAAAGAGCGGTTGGTTTTCAGCGCTCGCGCTGCCGCATTGGGAAAGTATCCCATTTTTTTAGCAGTATCGCGTATACGCTTTGCGGTTTCTGCGCCGATATCGGAGGCGTTGTTGAGTGCCTTGCTGACCGATGCGACCGATACGCCGCAGACTTCCGCAATTTGTTTAATGGTTGCCATGGTAAACATCCCCGATTACATCAAAAATGCAGCTCGCGCCGAAATATCCGCAGTGAAACGTTTTCGTGAAAATTCCCGAATTTTCCCCGTGTTTTTCGAATGTTAAAAATGGTAGTTTTAGCGATTGGACTTTCTAAAAATCTGACAGACCGAGAAATCTCGAAGAAAAATGATTTTGCTAAATCTTACTTAAACGTTTTCGTAAATGACACCTTTATTATATTTTTGAAAACCGCGCTTGTCAAGTACATAGAATATATTTTTTCTTTTTTTGTAAAAGTCCCCATACAACCAAGTACCGAGCCGTTGACAATAAAGGTAGAGAACCTTAGTATGAAAGTATCGTCTGCCTATTTCTTCCACATCTGCGAAAACGAATGAGCAGGAGGGCTACTATGCTTACTCAATCCCTCAACGGTGCATGGACGTTTGTGAATAACAGTTTAAACGAACGCATGGATGCGCTTGTTCCCGGCTCCGTATACGCCGATCTATTAAGGCTTCATCGCATGAAAGACCCTTTCTGGCGCGATAACGAAACGGAAGCACTCGCACTTATGGAAAGCGATTATACCTACTCTCGAAGCTTTCTTGCCGATAAATTACTTTTAACCTGTGCTCGCGTGTATCTAAGGTGCGAAGGGCTTGATACGCTTGCCACGGTTTATATAAACGGCAGTACAATCGGCAAAGCCGACAACATGCATCGCATATGGGAATGGGATGTGAAGCCGTTTTTGAAGCAGGGGGAAAATACGATTGATATCGTTTTCTCCTCCCCCACGCGTTATATTAAGGAGGCCTATGAAGAAAGCCGCGCCGACGGCACGTCCGATGCGATGACAGGTTTTCCGCTCCTTCGCAAGGCCCACTGCATGTTCGGTTGGGACTGGGGTCCGCGCCTGCCGGACCTGGGTATTTGGCGTAATATATCCCTTATCGGAGTGGAAAAAGTACGCATTCAAAACGTACATGTCCGTCAAAGGCACGAAAACGGAATCGTATTAATACAGATACAAACCACTTTGGAGCGCGTTCAGGAAGCGTACTTTCACGTGCGCGCAACCGTAGTCGCACCTGACGGTACAACGTATGAGGCAGCCGGAGAAAATGCAGAGTTAGTACTCAAGCATCCCATGCTGTGGTGGCCAAACGGCTTGGGTGAGCATCCACTTTACACCGTTCGCGTCGATGTTTACGAAAACGATAAACCACTTGACTTTTGGGTGAAACGAATAGGTCTTCGTACGCTCACGGTGCATATTGAAAAGGACGAATGGGGCGAGTGTTTCTGCCATAGGGTGAACGGTGTGGATGTATTTGCAATGGGCGCCGATTACATCCCTGAGGACAACATACTTTCGCGAGTGACACCTGAACGCACACGCGTCTTATTACAAGATGCTGCAAACTTTCATTTCAACACCATACGCGTATGGGGCGGCGGATATTATCCCGATGATTTCTTTTACGATATCTGCGATGAGCTCGGACTTCTCGTATGGCAGGATTTCATGTTCGCCTGTGCGGTATATAACCTGACGGAACCTTTTGAAGAAAGCATACGTGCGGAGGTCGTCGATAACGTGCGGCGATTAAGGCACCACGCCTCACTGGCTCTGTGGTGCGGCAATAATGAAATGGAACAGTTCGTAGCTGAAGGGCTATGGGTATCGCATCCGCGGCAAAAAGCGGACTACGTTAAAATGTACGAGTATATCTTCCCGAACATTCTTAAAAAGGAAGACCCGGATACATTTTATTGGCCCGCAAGCCCTTCCTCCGGAGGAAGCTTCGACAAGCCCAACGACCCTGACCGTGGAGATGTGCATTATTGGGAAGTATGGCACGGGGGACTCCCCTTTACCGATTACCGCAACCACCTGTTCCGCTACGTTTCGGAGTTCGGCTTTCAATCCTTTCCCTCATTAAAAACCATCGAGAGTTTCACGCTCCTGGACGATAGAAACGTGTTTTCCTATGTGATGGAAAAGCACCAGAGAAACGCCTCCGCCAACGGCAAAATCGTCGGTTATCTTGCGCAGATGTATCTTTACCCGCAAGATCTCGACACGCTTTCCTACGCCTCGCAGCTTTTGCAGGCGCAGGCCATGCAGTACGGTGTAGAGCACTGGCGGCGCAACCGCGGCCGCTGTATGGGTGCTGTCATCTGGCAGCTCAACGACTGCTGGCCCGTAGCAAGCTGGTCATCCATCGACTATTACGGGCGTTTGAAAGCACTCCATTACTACGCAGGACGATTCTTCGCACCCGTACTTCTTTCTTGCTGCGAGGAGGGCATCCTATCGCAAAACACCAATCTAAATGCGGAACCTTTTGCCCTTAAAAAGAGCACTAAACTCAATGTGAGCAACGAAACGCTAACGCCGTTTAACGGGATTGTGCGCTGGTCGTTGCGACGAAGCGATGCGAGCGTTCTTCAAGAAGGTATGTTTGAAGTAAATGTTCCGCCGATGAATGCTGTTTGGCTTGACGAGCAGGACTTTTCTTATGCGGATACCTATGAGTGCTATTATAGTTACTCCCTCGAGCAAAACGGTAAGCTCATTAGCTCCGGCAGCGTGCTGTTCTGCCCGCCTAAGCACTTTCGCTTCCTTGAACCAAAGCTTGAAGTGCGCGTTGAAGGCGATACAATTATCGTTAACGCCGCAGCATACGCTCGAGCGGTTGAGATCGTCTGTGAGGGAGATGTTGTGCTAAGCGATAACTTCTTCGACATGGACGGCGGCGAACGCCGCGTCCGCATCCTTCGCGGTGAGCCCGGGGAGGTACGAGCAAGAAGCGTGTTCGATATACGGTAATGCTTCGCGTTTCACGTTTTTTTAAACTGCTTCACATTTCCCCCTTATGCGTACCAGCCCTCGGTGACAAGTAAGGTTTCGAACGTAATTCTCCATTATGGTAAGGGAGGGTGATCATGAGAACTTTAACGAGTAAAGTTCACCACCTTTCTAATGGCGGCTATGACCCCAATGCATCCGCAAGGGAGAACGCAGATCGTTACAATACCTACCGCCGCACGAGCGGCGGCGGTGGAGGCGGAAAAAACAGCGGAAACGGCAAAGGCGGCTTCTCGCTCGTAATTATACTTGTACTTCTGCTGTTAGCGTTTTTGAACATGTGTGTTTCAAACAGATAATCTAAGGCAAAATACAGGAGCGATCCAACGGATCGCTCCTGTTTCTTAGCTTTCTATACTGTTTTTCAGTCGTCCGTCAACGCACCGCTTCCGCTTATGGGAATTGCGTCACCCAAATAGGTGGGCAGCGGTGTAAACACGGTCATCGCGAAATCCTTTATGCGGGCTAAAAACTCACGGAAATCATTATAAGCTTCATTGTTGTAGATTCTCGGCGATGACGGAACGCCATATGCATCAAGGCCGAGCGATCTTGCTACATAAACTGCTCGATAAAGATGGAATTTTTGCGTAACAATTACGATTCTTTTTGCTTGAAAGACATCTCTTGCACGGTACATGGATTCATACGTCGAAAAGCCTGCGTGATCCATAAAAACATGCTCCGCTTGAATGCCCTGATTCACTGCATACTGCTTCATATGATTCACTTCGTCGTACCCCGGTGTACCATGATCACCGCTCATCAAAAGTCTGTCTGAAACACCTGCCTCATATAAGCGGATACCCTGCAACACACGATCCTCCAGCATTGCAGAAAGATTCCCGTTATTCCAAACCTTTGCGCCCAATACTAAAATACAGTCGGCATCAATATTTTCAGCGTCCTGTGGCGAAAGTATATAAGGCCTTGAAACTCCTATAACAATTCCGTTTATGATAAACGGAGACAAAATAAATAGAAGCAGCAAGAGTAAAATGATGACCGTGCGCTTTTTGCTTTTAGATTTTTGCTTTTTCATACATGCGTTACAGTAAAAGCGGACACCACCCTCAACTACCTCTCCTCCGCATAGATATGCCCGCTAAATTCGGGTAAAGGTCTTATGGGGACTGTGTACGAGAAGGCCTCTGTGCTATCATCAAACTGCAAACAGTGCACCCAGTATTCAGGGAACGTCAAATAGCCTTTTTCCTTCATATCCGTTGCTGTTGTGACGCCCACATAGCGCCAATGCCAGGGTTCAAAGTAAAAGCCCGTTATAGCTTCCTTCCCCTCGGGGTAGCTTAAAATGAAACCGTATGTATGCGCGTTTTGCATAAGCCACGCATATTCTGCGGTTTTTTCGTATTCGTAATTACGAAGAAGCGTATGCGTCCTGTCCTTAAGCCTTAGGTCAAGTGCTAGTCCTGTCTGGTGCTCGGAATGCCCCGGCCATGCATTCCACATATCAAAAGGATCGTCATTGGGTTTGTTAATGCGGTAGCCGCTCTTAATGAATGCACAAAGACCGTCTTTTTCCATCGCCCGTGCCATCTTTAAAAACGCAACATAGCAATCCAAGCGGAGTGTTACACCCGGCATGGCGTATGCTTCGTTAACAGCAATAAGTGCTCTGGGCTCATAGCCCTCAGGGAGTGCAAAATGCTTGCTCAGGTACACACATAAGCTCTTTGGATTTTTTACGACATCCGCATTTATATAATTCTCATCGTAAAGCTTCAGCTCGAGCACAAGCCGGCGCTCATAGACTGTAAGCTCCGGATGCTCAGCCACATATTGTGCATACTGCTCCAGATAATCGGGTGGATTTGATATGTGCGCATAGGCATTTGCGAGCGGCGCTAATAAAACGGCAGCAACCGCCGCTATTAGCATTAGCGTTTTCTTCATGTATGTTTCCCTAAAGTTTACTTCTCCGAGAGCATAGCGCGGATGATATCGTGGCGCTTTTTCATATCGTCGCTCTTGGAAGCTTTGATAAGGTTCTCATAGCGCTCAAGTGCCATATCGATGATGCCGTCCCATGGTACGGCAATGGTTTTTTTGGCCGCTGCACCAAGGGTTTTCAAGCGCTCTGCATCATGCAGGTTTTTTAAAAGCACATCGGCAAGATCTTGTGACGAGTCCTCGGCTAAAAGGCCGTTTTCACCGTCTGTTACCACCTCCGCTGCACAGCTGCCGCGCGTCAAAACGCTCGGTGTCTCCATAGCGGCCGCCTCGCGCAGCACCATCGGAGCGTTATCGTAAATGGAGGGGAACACAAAAACCGATGCCCGTTGGTAAAGCCCGTCAAGGAGTGCTGTTTCCGTAAGATGGCCGGTAAATACAGTACTTTCCGTAAGGCCTAATTCCTGTACTTTCGCGCGGATATCCTCCTCGTCAGG